>NZ_KV804703.1:131478-164602 GCF_001811425.1 Peptoniphilus sp. HMSC062D09
AAAAAGATAGGCCCTCACCTATCTTTTTATTTGCTCTTCATTTGTCTTATAAGAAGTTCTTTCTTTACACTTTTAAATACCCCTAAAGAGATTAATCCTGCGGTAATCAAAATTCCGACGCCGAACCCTTGAAAGGTTCCTCTCAAAAAATCGTGGACACCTTCGTTTATAAATATAAAGTCTCTTTCGGACATTATTCCTGCCAAAATATTTAGAACCGCCGCCGTAATAAATAATATTCCCGATCTTATGTCTCTCTTTTTTTGATTTTTGTCAGTGTATTCCGCTACTTTTTCCATTGTCTTTGCTTCCTTTTCATCCATTTCAATTTCCCGCCTTTCATCTCCGTGAATGTCTTTCATTTCCGCTTCCCGCCTTTCGCCGTCAAGAATTTCGTCCATACTCAAATCAAATTCCTTGCCTATTTCCACAAGGAGTGACAAGTCCGGCATGTTGGTCCCCGTTTCCCATCTGGAAATAGTTCTGCCGGTCACTCCGAAAATTTCGGCAAACTGTTCTTGAGTTAAGTTTCTTTCTTTTCTAAGTTGTCTTAAAAAATTTCCGATTTTTTGTTGATCCATAGTTCACCTCATTTGCATCTATAGATTACTGCGAGTTTAAAAAATATTTAAGGACACGTTGCGGGAATCACCAGTCACCGTGAGAGAAATTTCAGTCCTTTTGTGGGAAGTCTCACAGGACAACCGTGTCCAATTGAAAAGTAGCTATAAAAATTTTATCATTTAGTTTATTTGTTCACCCAGGAACTAATTTCCAGGTATTTATACCATAAAAAAAGACACTCCCTCGCCTATCTTTTATTTTGCAAATTTTTACTTAAAAATTATCATGAATAACAATTTCTCTATTTTTATTTATGTCCTCTGCCTTCTTTACCATTCTCTCGAGGTCACTTTCGTCAAAGTTGTAGACCTTGTCGCAGAAGTAGCAGGACACTTCAGCCTTTTTGTCTTCTCTTAAAATTTCTTCAATTTCCCTGGGACCAACAGATACAATTGCATCTTCAACTTTTTCGCGAGAGCAGTTGCACTTGTAAGTGATCTCTCTCTTTTCAAGAATTTTAAAATCAATGTCCTTCATGAGGATTTCAATTAATTTTTCCGCGTCGTGATACTCATCTAGAATTGAAGTTACACTTGGAAGGCCCTTTAAATTTTCTTCTAGCTTAGAAATTTGCTCTTCAGTGGCATCGGGCATGAGCTGAATAATAAAACCACCAGCAGCCTTTATTGAATAGTCAACATCAACGAGAACTCCAAGTCCAACAGCTGATGGAACTTGATCTGATTGAAGAAAATATACTGCAAGATCTTCTGCAATCTCTCCAGTAGTTAGATTAACTGTGCCTGTGTAGGACTTTTTCATGCCCGTATCCATGACAAGAGTTAAGTTTCCTTCGCCAACAATTCCAGCCACATCAATTTTTCCGTCGGCTTCCCTAGTTGGAAGGTCAGCCCCAGGATTTGTAACATAACCCTTTACATAGCCGTCATTTTTGCAAGTTGCAACAATTTTTCCAGCAGGTCCATTGCCGTTAATTGAAAGAGTTATGGAGTCCTTTTCATTTTTTTGCCATGAGCCAATAATTGCAGCCGCAGTTAAAACTCTGCCTAGGGCAGCACTGGTAGTCTTTGATAATTTATGAATTTTCGCCGCCTCTTCCACAACATCAGTTGTAATGGCAGCAGAAATTTTTATAGTTTCACTTTCATCTATTGCTCTTAAAATATATCCCATATCATCACCGTTTACTATTATAACAGTTGTTTGAGAAAAACTCTAATAGAGCCTTTATAAATTAATTGATTTCTCTTTCTCTGAGATTTATTGCTTTTAAAAAATTTTTTCTATATAATTAAATTTAATAAATACGGCGATTTATTCGCCAAAAATAATTAGGAGGAATAAAATTGAATAAGAAATTTGAGAAATTATTTTTAACTTTCATCTTATTATTTGCGCTAATTCCACTTCATGCCTTTGCACAAGGTGAAATTAAGTTGTGGATTGATGGAAATTATGTGGAATCAGACGCCGCACCCTTTATTGAAGAGAGCAGAACTCTCGTGCCTTTGAGAGTTATTTCTGAAAATTTAGGACTTAGTGTTGATTGGAATGGGGAAACTAAAGAAGTTACAATTTCTAATGGCGAAGAAAATTATATTTTCCTAATAGGCGAAAAATATTACGAAAAAAGCGACTCACAAATTCCAATGGATGCTGCGCCAAAAATAGTAAGCGACAGGACTTTTGTGCCAATCAGAGTTATTGCAGAGTTGTTCAACAAAGAAGTCAACTGGGACAATGCCAATAGAACTGTAGTTATTGGCAGTGGATATAATTTTGCCCCACCCGTTAAAGATCCTGTACAAAAAAATCTTGAACCTAAAAAAGAAGCTGAAAATCTTCCAACAGCTACAAAGCCAAATACCTTAGTAAGCAATAATACTGGAAATGGAAGTAATTTTAACACTTATGACATTCCAACAACAGCACAATATGTTGGGAACTCTAGCAAGAAAAAATTACACTTGGGAAGCTGTGGCTCCACAAAAAAAATTGCACCTCACAACAGAGTTGTATTTAGCAGCAGAGAAGAAGCAATTAATGCCGGCTATGTACCTTGCAAAAGGTGTAACCCTTGATATTAGCAATTTCTTATCCTAATGATAGGATATGATAGGATTAAAACTTTATAAAAGATAAAAGCACCTAGTCTCCTAGGTGTTTTTTTCGTTATTAATATTTTATTTTCTAGCGACAAAAGTGTATCTTGAAGTTTCCTCCCTCGCCTCTTTAAAGTCGTAGTCGTCGTAAACTTCTAGGTCCTTAAATCCAATTTTTTCCAACAAATTTTTCACGAAGCTTAAATCATATGCCCTCTCTAAATGTTCCTCGTAAAATCTCCTGTAGTCATTGTCCTTTATATTTCTAAAAAAATTAACTCCATAGGTGTTTAATTTTTCTTCTTCATCGTAGATATTTTCCCAAATATATAAGACATCATCCACTTCGTCCACTGTCACTGGGGGAATATTTTTAAATTTGTATTCTGTATTGAGGTCAAAAATAAAAATTCCATCTTCCTTTAAGTGAGCGTAAGCAGATTTTATTGCAGCCTCAAAGTCCTTGACATCTGTCAGGTAATTTAGGCTGTCGCCTACAGAAATTATTGCATCATAAGTTGAGGGCGCAAAAAATCCCGCCATATTTTGCTTGAATAACCTTAAATTTCTACTTCTTATTTTATTTTGGCAGACGCTTAACATGTCGTCGGACAAGTCAAAGGCGTGAAGCTTGTAGTACCTTGCCAACTTTTCTGTCAGTCCACCTGTGCCACAAGCCATTTCTAAAATTAATTTAGGCTCTAGAGACTTTTTCCCTAGAAGGTCCCTTATAAATTTATAAATTTTCTCGTAGTCAAGATTGTACATGAGCTTGTCGTAAAAATATGCGAAATCTCCGTACATCATGATCTTTCTTCAAGCTCCTTTAAAATTTCTTGAAGAACAACTGAAGAATTTTCATGTATAACTACATCTGCACGCCTATCCATTGGCGTAGGGTCATTATTTATTATGATTAAGTGGTCCACATAGTTTGGCAAAAAGTTTACTGGAGAAACTGTAAGTGATGAGCCAACAACTATTAGAGTGTCTGTGTCATTAAGCTCTCTTGCTCCCCTGTCGAAGTCGTCAGGCATCATGTCGCCAAACATTACAACATTTGGACGAATTGTGCCGCCGCAATGGTCGCACTTAGGTGGGATTTCTCCCCTTTCAACTTTTTCACGCATAAGGGCGAAGGGATATTCCCTGCCACATTTCATGCAGTGAGTGCCACGAGTTTCCCCATGGACTTCGTAAATATTTTTTGAGCCAGCCTTGGCATGAAGGTTGTCGATGTTTTGCGTAATAATTCCTGCAAGAAATCCTTCCTCTTCCATTTTTGCCAATGCCTTATGTCCATCATTGGGCTCTTGGTCGTTTAAGTCCTCAAGAATTTTATAGCCTTCCTTATAAAAAATTTCCGGATGATTTATTAGTCTATCCTTGGAAAGGGCAAGCATGGGGTCCATCTTGGAATAATAGCCAGAGGAAGATCTAAAGTCAGGTATGCCTGAATCTGTAGAAATTCCTGCGCCAGTTAGGGCAAAAACTTTTTTTGACCTTAAAATTAAATCAGCTGCTTCTCTTATCTTATCCATATCCTACCTCCTAAAAAACAATGTAGTGATAGATGAAATACAAAATCACAAGGGCAATTATAGGCACGAAGTTAAATAAGTCAATGCCTTCCACATCTCTGTACCTAATTTTTATTTCCACGTCCTCTTGATTTTCCTTCTTCAAACTTTTAAGGATTAGTCTAATTAAAATCACAGAAAAAATTGAAACTACAATAAGTAAAATAATAATTGAAAGCTCAAGAGACCCAATTTCGCGAGAAAGTTTTGTCTTGCGCAAAAATTCAAAGAGCCTTTCATTGACATACCTTGCCGTCAAAACTGCAATGACATTGTTGACAAAGTGCGCCACTATGGCTGGGATTATTGAGCCCGTAACTTCTATTAAACTTGAAAACAAAAGTCCCAACAAGAAGGGGGCGATAAAATTTTGTATGTCAAAGTGAAATAGAGCGAAGACAAGGGCAGATACCACTATGGCAAACCTCTCTCCATAGACATTATAGGCGTTAGTGAGAGTTCCCCTGAAGAAAACTTCTTCGCAAATAGCCGGCACTAGGCACATAAATATTAAATAATTAAAAATTGGAACATTTTGCAGCATTAACTCCATAGGAAAATTTTTGTATTCAATAAAATTTGAAAGAAGGGACAAAAATATTCCATTTAAAAGTAAAATCACTGGGTAAGACAAAATCACAAGGATGATTGTCTTTAAAATGCTCTCACCAGAAATTTTTTTAATTTTTAAAACTTCTTTAATATTTCCCGTTGAAGAAATGAGAATTGCCGGGATTAAAATAATAAAAATTTCCGTAATAAAAGTTCCCCAAAAACTGTATTTCTCTTGAATATTAAAACCAAAGGTCAAAAAAATAATTGCAAGCACAAGAGTCAAGGAGTTGACGCTCATGACATTTAAATTTTTCTTTTTATATCTTTTCATTTTTTTCCTTATAAGTGTAGATGTAAGGCACATTCCTGTAGTGGTCGCCATAATTTAAACCGTAACCAACAATAAAAATATCATCAATTTCAAAGCCAACATAGTCAGCAGCTACATCTGCCTCTCTCCTTGAAGGCTTGTCAAGTAAGACGCAAGTCTTTAGGGACTTTGGCTTGTAGCTTAAAAGTTTTTCCTTCACTGCATAAAGAGTGTTTCCTGTGTCTAAAATGTCGTCTACAACAAGGACATCTCTGCCCTCTATATTTGTGCGTAGGTCCGTCAAAAATCTCACCTCTCCACTGGAAGACTCACTGTGTCCATAGGATGAAGTTGTGAGAAAATCTATCTCAACTAATTTATCAATCTCTCTAACTAAGTCTGCCGCAAAAATAAAGCTTCCTCTCAAAAGAGAAATGACTACGAAATTATCGTCAAAGTCTTCTGTAATTCTTTTGCCCAGACTTTCTACCTTTTCCTTTATCTCTTGACGAGAAAATAAAATTTGTCTTTCCATAATTCCTCCACCTACATTATATCAAAAAATGGCAAAAATTCATCTTTAATTGCTATTAGAAGCCCAGCTTTGGTATAATTTAAGAGAAGGTGATACTATGGAAAAAAGTTCCTTTGAACTTGCATTAAATAAATTATTGATCCTCTACATCATAGATAAGTTTAACCACAAACTAAAGGAAAATGACCTCTCCTATTTTGTCTTAGACATAGAGCTCTTTAACTACTTTTACTTCAAACAATATTTAAATGACTTGGAGTCGACGGGGCTTGTCCTCTTTGACGGCGACAAAAAATATTATCTATCAGAGGATGGAGAAAAGACCCTAGATATTTTTTATGAGCAAATACCAGAAGAAAATATAAAATTTTTAGATGAGAAAATAGATTTATATCGCCACGAACTTCTCCTTAAAAATTCAGTTTCAGGAGAAGCACTTGAAGAAGATGGTATAAACTTCGCCCACCTAAAAATAAAGGACGACGAAATAGCTGTCTTGGACTTAAAAATCGAAACATCTGATGAAATCATGGCAAAAAAAATTTCTGCAAACTTTAAAAAGAATGCAGAAAATATTTATTCAGAAATATTAAAAATTTTGACAGAAGAAAATTAGATTAAAAAATTAATTTATTTTAAATTTTCCCTAAAGCTAGATAAAGGCTATGAGTTTAAAAGCTCAAGCCTTTAT
This sequence comes from Peptoniphilus sp. HMSC062D09, assembly GCF_001811425.1. Classification (NCBI taxonomy): domain Bacteria; kingdom Bacillati; phylum Bacillota; class Tissierellia; order Tissierellales; family Peptoniphilaceae; genus Peptoniphilus; species Peptoniphilus sp. HMSC062D09. The sequence continues at coordinate 137,837 of NZ_KV804703.1, forward strand.
TTTTTGTTTTCGGAAGATATTATTCTAAACTTCTAATCCTATCTACTAGACTCTTTTGACTGTGCTTTTCATAGAATCTACCTGTAAATAATATCCCAATAATTATATTTACAAAGTTTACAAGTATAAGTGGCATGATTACAAATTTATAGGAAGTCCACTTAGTTTGTTCCATAAAACCTATCAAGATATATTTATCTACAAGAAGCATAATGATAAAAGAAAATACTAAGCCACATAAAGAATAGATCAAATTCTTTTTCACCAAATATTTTTTAATATTTTTCTTTGTCATTCCAATTGCTTCAAGGATTGATAAGTTAACCATATTTCTCAAAATTTCAGTAGCAATAACATTTATAAAATTCAGTACAGATATTAAGAATAATACTATAGATAGACTGTAGCCAGCAAATTCTATTAGGTTTTTGAATTCCATTGTAGATTTGATCTGAAGATCCCTTGAATCGTAGGAAAAGTCTGGCTCATTTTCAAAAGTTTTTAATAACTTATCAAAATTTTCCTTTTCCCTATCCGCCACATCAAATCCATAGGACATTATACTTTGATCTCCTGTAAGCTCTTTATACTCATTCGGATTCATATAAATATATTCCAAACCTAAAGTAGGACTAGATTCGTCGTTTATATCTTCCTTAATTACAGGGAAATATCTAAGACCATTTGAAAAATTATATTCAATCTTGCCCATCACTTGGACTTCTTTGGCCTTATTTTTTACATTTATTTTGATTTTATCACCCGTTTTAAATGCGGATTTTTTGTCTCCATATTCTCCTATGATAATATAATTTCCTGTTTGCCATTTTTCTTTATCGAACTCTCCGTCTATGCATTTTTGTTTATTTATTAGAAATTCATCCATCCCAAACAGAAGTGGCGCAACTTTTTTGTCTTCTATTTTAATTTCTGGATAAGTGTGCTCATAACCAGAGGAGTATAAAGCTCCTCCACTTTTATAACCCTTATGATTTTCTATTTCATCAATAAACTTTTTGTCAATTCCATACTCACTACCTAAATACATATATCTAAAATATTTTGGGCTTGCTATATTATAGTCCGTTACGATTACATCAGAAATTCCCTTTTCTAAATCAATATTGCCGGTATAAGTTAAAACGCTATTTAAAATAACTGCAGATAGGCTAATAGAAAGAACTATCGATATAAATCTAAATTTATTGGAAAATACTTGTCTTCTAGCAAGCTTGCCTAGAGAAATATTCTCGCTTTTATATTTCTTTTTTATCGTGGTTTCATTGTATTTGCTGGCATCTATTGGAGAAACTTTTGCTGCATATCTTGCAGGTCTCATCACCGATAGAAATACTGTAAGCAAAGTAAAGGCTGTCGAAAATAAGATAATTAAGATTATTACCATGAGTGATAATTTTACATCCGTTAACATCTCATTATTTGCAAATATTTTATTTAAAATAACTTTTCCAATAGAAATCCCTACTATATCTCCAACTATTATTGTTGGAAGTGCAACTGCTAAAGACTCATGATGAACAAGTTTTTTGATTTGTGGCTTTGTCATCCCAATTGTTTTTAAAAGTCCCAGAAGCTTAATATCCTCATTTACGGATATTTTAAAAATATTGTTTATTATCAAGTATCCTGCGACTATTACCAAAATCAAAAAAGATAAGAAGGGTAGAAATGTTTTAAAATCAAAACTAGAATCACCAGAAAAAATATAAGCAAAGTTAACACCAATTCTTATTTCTTTATCAGATAAATTTCCAGGGTCCTCTACAACTTTATAACCATTTCTCTCTGCAATTTTTAAAAGCTTATTCCTTATCATAAAGGAATTCTTTAGCATTACTTCCACGTCATTATTATTTTCTGGAAGTAATAATTTATCTACATAAGCTTTTGATAAGTAAATTTGTCCTACACCAACATTGGAGTCAATTGGATTTTGAAAAGTTCCAGATATAATAAATTTATCACTTTTCTTTTCAATAATCTCTCCTGTGTAAGGTTTTTCAATACTGTATGGAATTTCTATCTCTTCTCCAATTTCACCCTTATAACCTAATTTTTTAGCAGTTGCTAAATCTATAAATACGTCGTTTTCTTTTTCAGGAAATTTCCCTTTAACTTTTTCTATTAGAGACCATTCAAATCCTTTCCTATCCATATAAGATAGTTCTGCACTTATTTTTTCATCGTCAAGAATTCCAACTTTCTCTCTTACTGAAAAATCCTTTATATCCTTATCGTGAGTTAATATTTCTACATCTTCGTCAGAAAGTTCTTTAAAAGATCCGTGGCTGATTGTTCCAATAGTTTTCATTGTTTGGGTTTCCATGCTTTTTCCTAAACCTAAGGCTACAGAAAACAGACTTGTAAATAGTATAGAAGTCAAAGCAATGGCTAATAAGAGAATATTTCTCCTGCTTTTATTTGCATTTAAAATATTTTTTGCAAGGTGCCTTATATAAGCTTTATTTTTGACTTTCATTATTTCCCACCAGTCTTCCATCTTCTATCCTTAGAGTTTTTTCTGCAGCTTGAGCGACGGCATCATCGTGAGTAATCATAAGAATAGTATTTCCAAGCTCTTTATTAATCTTTTTTAGTAAGTAAACAACTTGGGAAGAAGATTTTGAATCTAAATTTCCTGTAGGTTCGTCAGCTAGAATTAAAGATGGTTTGGTAACCAAGGCTCTTGCTATGGCAACCCTTTGTTGCTGTCCACCAGATAATTCATTAGGCATTTTATATTTTTGATCACTTATTTCAAGTATATCTATTACATAATCAACATATTTTTTATCTACTTTGTCCCCATCAAGACCAAAGGGAATAATTATATTCTCATATACATTTAGCATGGGTAAAAGATTATATGCTTGAAAGACAAAACCAATATTTCTTCTCCTAAAAATGGTTCTCTCATCATCTTTTAAAGCATAAATGTCGGTATCATCAATTAAAACTTTTCCGCTTGTAGGATAATCAAGTCCTCCTAGTAAATGTAATAGGGTTGATTTACCAGATCCAGATGCTCCTATTATAGAAATAAATTCTCCTTTTTCCACATCGAAAGATACTCCGTCAAGAGCTCTTACTTCCACGTCATTTGATTTATAATATCTTTTTAAATTTTCTACTTTTAACATTTCTATCACCTCTTTACATTTAATATAACATTCATATCTTACAAAGTACTTACAAGACTTCTTACAGTTTTGTAAGAAAAAAGACTTCTCACAAGGGGAAGTCTACTGAAAATTTTATTCTGTTATTATCCAAAGACGCTCTTATATTTCCGCCATGCTTTTCTATAATTTCTCTGGCTATAAAAAGACCTAAACCCAAACCGTCCTTTGAAACTGAATTTTTTCCTCTATAAAATCTTTCAAATATCTTTGGCAAAGTATCTTCTGATAAATCTTTGCACTCGTTTTCTATGGCTAGATTATAGTTTAGGTAAGATTTATAAACTGAAATATTAATTGTAGAACCCTTTGGCGAGTATTTTATAGCATTATCTACTAGATTGTGAATAGCTTCTTTAAGCCATCTTTCGTCCAAATTGAAAATTAAGTCTTGGTCTTTTAAATTTATTCTAATACATTTTTCATCTAATATTACTTTAAATTCTCTCAAAACATCTTCTACTAGATCTTTTAAATTTGCTTGATGTTTTTGTAAGGAAATAATATCGGATTCGAGCCTAGAAGATTTTACTAGGTTTTGAATTAAAAATTCTAGTTTATTAAGTTCATACTTTATAATTTCAAGATACTCATCTTTCGGATTATCTTCTAATAGACTGATGTATAAAGAAAGGTTGGTAATGGGTGTCTTGGTTTGGTGTGATATATCTGCTATTAAATCTTTTGTTTTACTTTTTTCTGTATTTATTTTCGCTTCTTTTACTTGGCTGGCATACAAAAACTTTATGAGCTTTGATTTTATTTTAGATAATTCCTTTTCATCAAATTCTGTAATTTCTAAATTTCCATCCAAAGCCTTATCAATATAGGCTGAGAGTTCACGCATTTCATTTCTCAAGACAATATATTTATATAAAATAATTCCAATTATAAGAGCTAAAAGACTTATTAAAAATTCCATTTATATCCAACTCCAAAAACTGTTTCTATTGGGTCATAAGGTTTTAATTTATTTCTTATTCTAGAAATATTGACGCTCAATGTATTTTGATCAATAAATTCATCATCTACTCCCCAAACAAAATCAAATAGTAATTCCTTAGTAATAACTTGAGACTTGTTTTTTATCAGGTAGTATAAAATTTTTGTCTCTGTCCTTGTGAGATCTATATTTTTATTATCCAAAAAGAAAGTATTTTCATTGAAATTAAAGTCTAGACCATCTTTATTATAAAGATTTAAATCACTAGACACTATTTTTTCAAAAGCTCTTTTTATCTTTGCTTCTAAGATTCCTAGAGAAAAAGGTTTAGTTAAATAGTCGTCTGCCCCTAAATTTATGGCTGAAATGATATATGATTCTAAATCTATGGCTGATAAAACTATAATGGGAATTGCAGAATTTTGTCTGGTATATTTTATTATTTCAAGTCCATCTCCATCTGGCAAATTCATATCAAGTAAAATTAAGTCAGCTTTATCAATAAAGCTTTTAGCTTCACTAACAGTGCTAACAGAGAAAACCTCAAAATCTTTATGAAGAGCTATAGAAAGCCCTTTATTTAAATTTTTGTCATCTTCAATTATTAGTATCTTCTTCATAATCTATCACTGAAAATTTTTTTACTCCTCAAAAAGTTTCTGCTTTATAACTCTTGTAAAGATTATTATACAACATTTTAAAAATGAATATTTGCAAATTGCTTTATTCTGTAAATTTAAATAAATATTTGTAAAAAAATAAAGCCCCTAGGACTTTATTTTGTTATTTATTTTTTTTTAATTTTATACTCTATAGTCTCTCATATTTCTTCCTGCAATGGCAACTGTAGATGCGTTGTGGAGGAAGGCTGAATTTGTATTTGTGAGATGTCCTGTTACTCCAAGGGCAATAAGGGCACTGTTAAAGGAAATTATGTGTCTGTAGTTTTTATGAATCCTCTTATCCAATTCTTTTGCAATTTTTATCACATCAATAAGTTCCTTTAGGGAGTCGGACTTTATTGATATGTCTGCAATTTCCTTGGCAATGTCGGCGCCTTCGTGCATGGAAATGCCCACATCTGCTGATGAAAGCGCAATGGAGTCGTTGATTCCGTCGCCAATCATGACAACTGTCCTGCCCTCTGCCTTTTCCCTGTCCACATATTCTTTTTTGTCTTCAGGCAAAACTTGTGACTTATAATAGTCTAGGTCAAGTTTTTCTGCCACAGCCCTTGCAGAATTTTCTGCGTCGCCAGTTAGCATGGAAATTTTCCTGAAACCAAGCTCTCTCAAGGAGTCAATTGTGTATTTTGCGTCTTCACGAAGTGGGTCGTCAATGCAAAGTACTGCGATTAATTTTTCGTCAAAGGCAAGATATAAAAGTGAATAATCTTCCTTTAATTTGTCAATCTTATTTTTTTGGTCCTGGTCAATTTTTATATTCTCATCTTCTAAGATGAAGTGGGCTGAACCAATTAGGGCAACTTTATCGCCAATTTTTGATTTTATGCCATGGGCAACAATGTATTCTGGCTTTGAGTGCATTTCTTCGTGGTTGAGGTTCTTGTCATGGGCAGCCTTTACAACAGCATTGGCTATTGAATGTGGGAAGTGCTCTTCCAGACAAGCTGCAATCCTCAAGCATTCGTCTTCTTCATTGTCATAGAAGGCTATAACTTTTTCAACTCTTGGCTCTGACTTTGTGAGAGTCCCCGTCTTGTCGAAAATAATTGAATCTGCTTGGGCAAGTTTTTCCAAATACCTTCCGCCCTTTACGAGAATTTTCCTTTCTGAGGCAGAAGAGATTGCCTTCATAGTTGCAATTGGCATTGTAAGTTTAAGTGCGCAGGAAAAATCCACCATCAAAAAGGATTTTGCCTTGATGAAATCTCTTGTCAATAGATAAGTTATACCTGCTCCCAAGAAGGAATATTTAACTATGGAGTCGGCTATGGACTCTGCCTTTTTCTCTGCAAGTGATTTATTTTTTTCACTCTCGCCAATTAATTCAATTATGTGATTTATTCTGGAGTCGTCGTATTTTTTTGTAGTCTTAACTAGGATGGCTCCCTCTTCTAAAACTGTGCCTGCAAAGACAGTCCTGCCTTCAGTTTTTTTCACAGGGAGGGACTCGCCAGTAAGGGAGGCTTCATTTACCATGCCATAGCCCTTAAGAATTTCGCCGTCAACAGGTATTGTTGAGCCCATGTTCACTTCTACGACTTCACCAAGTTCAAGGTCTTCTAATTTTTTTAGATACTTCTTGTCGCCCTCAAGAACAAAAACTTGGTCAATATTAAGTCTAAGGGATTGTGCCAGGTCTTCCTTAGATTTTTTTAGGGTGTAATCTTCCAACTCTTCGCCAAGTCCAAGTAGGAAGATAATATTACCTGCATCGCCAAATTCTCCATCTAAGATAGAAATTCCAATTGCCGCTGCATCTAAGACTTCAACCTTTAATTTTCTATCCCTAAGACTTTTTAGTCCAGCCTTAATATATGGAAGGGACTTTATTACGACGCCAATGGGTCTAAGAGGCAGAGGCAAAATATGGGCGAAGAAAAGCCTCCTATAGATTGCGTCACGAAAAATGTGAAAGAGCTCTCTCTCCCCTTGGGGAACAAAGTCTACATCTTCAATTTCAAAATCTCTTAGTTCTTCTAAGTCAAAGTCTAAAATAAACCTTGCAATCCTAGGCAAGGATCTCTCTTCATAATTTACTACAATTGAATTTGCAAGAGGAGAAATCTTGCAAGACTTCACGCCAGGTATTTCTTCAATTTTGTATTTTAATTTATTTACATGGCAGTCTCTAAGCTTATCCCTATATAAAAAGCGGCTCCTGCCCAGAGTTCTACTGGCAATACTTGCTTTCATATTAGTCTTCTACTTTTACTTCTACTTCAACTTCTACTTCTTCTGAAAGATTTTGGCTTTCTTCTGCAACTTTTTCAAGGTCTAGTTGAGCCTTTCTTTCAGCTTCTTTTCTCTCGTCTTCAGCTTTTTTTACCTTGGCTTCAGCCACAATATCTTCAGTGGAAACTTTTATATTTTCCATGCCCTTGTCTAAGCCTTCTTTAATTTTAAGACCTTCAGCGACTGTAGTTACAGCAAGTTTTTTTGCAGCTTGTGATGAAAGAATTTTTCCACCTAAAGCTCCTGCTACAAAACCTAATCCTAAATTAATTAATTTTTTCTTCATTTCATAACCTCCTATTTTTAAATTAATATTATCATTTACTAAAATAAATAATTAATAATATTATTTATCAAAATCGTAATTTTTTTAAAAATTTACAGAAAAAAACTGACTCAAGGAGCCAGTCTTTAAGGAGTTATTAAAATGCAAGAGCAAATTATTTTTAATTATATTTTACCTTTCTCTTTTGTCTTTTTATTTTACATTTTTACTTTATATTTTTAATTTTTTTCTCTTCTGTCTTTTCTCAAAATTATTTTGAAGCTCGTTCCCATGCCAAGCTTTGATGAAATTTCAAGCTTGCCATCAATGGACTGAAGAACATGCTTAACTATGGAGAGTCCAAGGCCTGTGCCGCCAATTTTTCTTGACCTTGACTTGTCTACCCTATAAAATCTTTCGAAAATCCTTGCCAAGTCCTTTGATGGAATGCCTATGCCTGTGTCAACAATTGAAACTTCATAATTTTTTTCATCTTCAGAAATTTTTATGTCTAGCTTGCCGCCGTCCTTGTTGTATTTTAAGCCGTTATTTATAATGTTGGCAAAGAGCTCCCACATCATAGTCTTATTTTCATATACAAGTCCATCGCCTTCTAGGCTGACAGCAATATTTTTTTCGTCAATTAGATTTCTCTGTGCCCTTAAAATGTCCCTTATTAATTCATTTAATTTTATTTCTTCACGAGAGAAGGCCTCTTCACTTTCAAGACCAGATATTTTCATGATGTCTTCGATGAGGTTTAAGAGCCTCTTGGAATCATCATAAATAAGTTTATAAAATTCTTCCTTGTTGTCATCGTCAACCATTCCATTTACAAGAAGTTCTGAAAAACCACAAATTGATGTAAGAGGTGTCTTTAATTCGTGGCTTACATTGGAAGAAAATTCTTCACGAAGTCTCAAGGCTCTTATTTCTTCTGTCTCGTCGATGAATAATATTACTACGCCTCTGACTTTTTTGTCCTCGAAAACTGGATTGACATAAAATTTAAACTCTCTGTCCCCAATATTTGTAATGGATTCCACAGAAGAACCCATGAGGGCGTCGTCAATTAGCTTTAAAAGGTCTTCGTCTCTTATTAAGTTTAAAATATTTTCTCCAATTAGATCTCTCTTGGAGTTAAAAGTTCCCTTGCAGAGTTATTTACAGAGAGCAAATTTTTATTTTCATCAATTATTATTAGTGACTCTTTCATATTTTTCAAAATTGTCTCAATGGTATCCCTTTCTCTACTGATCTCTCTATAATTGTCCTTTATGGTCTTGTTTTGCTTATTTATCTTGTTGATAAAGGGACTGATCTCTGGAAACATATCTGTGTCAATAGTAAGCAAATCTTCATTTAAATTATTTAAAGGTTCAAAAGTTTTTTTAGTAAGTCTTCTTGAAACTACTGTGGCTATGGCAAAGACAAGTAGAGACATTAAAATGTCTATGGGAAGAACTTTTCTGAAGGCGCCAAGGAGGTTGTCCATCTCCCTTGAAACCCTAAGTATGTTTCCGTCCTCAAGCCTTAAGCTTACATAGTAAAGGTCCTTGGATAGGGTGTTGGAATATCTTTCAATTTTTGCAAAGCCATTTTTTTGTGCCTTTATAACTTCAGGTCTGTCCTTGTGAGTTGGGAGAAACTTTGCATCTTGAGATGAATCGTAAACTACATCGCCATCTTCTTTTATGAGAGTAATCCTAAAGTCCCTCTTCTTTCTTGCCACATCATCTAAATAATTTTCGTCATCATCTATTTTGTTTAAAGTTTCGCCCATAGCGATGACTATATTTGAAAGGTCTTTGTTGGATCTGTCCACATAGACAGAGTAATAGATGAACATGGAGGCAATAGTAGAAAGAAAAAGTGTGAGAAGGGATATGCCCATGAGGTATCTAAAAAATCTTCTTTTCATATCAATCTTTCGTAGAAAGCATATAGCCCACGCCTCTTATTGTCTTTATATAATTTCTCTTGTCCTTTAATTTGTCGCGAAGAAGTTTTATGTGCATGTCCACAGTTCTTGTTTCGCCTTCATAATCGTAACCCCAAATGTAAGTTAGGAGTTTTTCACGAGAGATGACTATCTCCTTATTTAAAATTAAATATTTTAGAAGCTCATATTCTTTAAAGGTAAAGTCCACTTCTTCTCCATCAATTGTTACAACTCTCTTTAAGTTGTTCATGACAATGCCGCCAAACTCTAAAATATTTCTGTCCTTTTCACTTGTGCTTGCACGCCTTGCTATGGCACCAACTCTTGACAAAAGTTCCATTACAGAGAAGGGTTTTTTGATATAATCGTCGGCGCCGCCATCTAGGGCAGAGATTATATCGTACTCAGAAGTCTTGGCTGTAATCATCATGACCCAAATATTTTTTGTGTCTTCCTTTTCCTTTAGCTTAGTCAAAATTTCTGTTCCATCAATGTCTGGAAGCATTATGTCAAGGAGGACAATGTCTGGTTTTTTTCGCTTAGCTTATCAAAAAAGTCCTTGCCATTTTCAAAGCAATGGACCTGGTAGCCCTTGCTCCTCAGTGAATATTCAATTAATTTTAAAATCGATGTGTCATCTTCTACTACATAAATTAGCATTAAATCATCCTTCTATAGAAAACATTACCCACTTCGCAATATTAACAGCGTGATCTGCAATTCTCTCCAAATATTTTGCAATCATTATAAAATCTATGGCAGCTGCAGGATCAAAATCTGATTTAATTATATCAATTAATTGGTCTCTTATCATCACAAAATAATTATCTATGACATCATCATCGTCTTCAATTTTTTCTGCAGAGTCCATGTCTAAATTTACAAAGGAGTCAATTGACTTGTTTAAGAGAGCAGTTGTGGCTTCTGCCATTTGTTTTATGAGAGGAAATCTAGAAGTGTCGTAGTCATCAGGTAATATCATGCAAATGTCTGCTATGTCTCTTGCGTTGTCGCCAATTCTTTCCATGTCAGTGATCATTTTAAGTGCAGAGGACACTCTTCTTAAATCTCCTGCTGCTGGTTGTTGCTCTACAAAAATTTTTAAGCATTGCTTTTGGATAATGCCTTCGTAGACATCTGTCCTCTCTTCATAATTTGAAACTTCTTCAGCAATTTTTTCGTCTTTTTCATCTAATAGGGAGATAGCCTTTTTTATTGCACTTTCATTTAGCATAGCCATCTCTAAAAGTAAGTTGTTTAAGTGTCTTAATTCTTCGTCAAATTTCTTTCTCATTAGCCGAACCTTCCTGTTACATATAATTCTGTCTTTTCTTCCCTTGGGTTTGTAAATATGTCAATAGTGTTTCCATATTCAACAATAACTCCGTGAAGGAAGAAGGCAGTCTTGTCAGAAATTCTTGAAGCTTGTTGCATATTGTGGGTAACCATTACTATTGTGTATTGTTCCTTTAATTCTTGTGCAAGGTCTTCAATCTTTCCTGTAGAAATTGGGTCAAGAGCAGATGTAGGTTCGTCCATTAAAATTACTTCAGGATTTACTGCTATGGCTCTTGCTATGCAAAGTCTTTGTTGTTGCCCACCTGATATTGAAAGGGCAGACTTTTTTAAATCGTCTTTTACTTCGTCCCAAATGGCAGCTTGCTTAAGTGAGGACTCAACAATTTCATCTAGGTCTGTTTTATTTTTTATGCCGTGAGTCTTTGGACCATAGGCTATATTTTCGTAGATGCTCATTGGAAAGGGGTTAGGTTGTTGAAATACCATTCCCACTCTTTTTCTAAGTTTATTTACATCATAATTCTTGGCGTAAATATCTTCGCCATCAAGGGTTATTTCTCCCTCTATTCTACAACCTACTACTAGGTCGTTCATTCTATTTAAACATTTTAGTAAAGTTGACTTACCACAACCAGAAGGTCCAATAAAAGAAAGAATTTCATTTTCCCTAATGTCTAAATTAATATTGTGAAGTGCCTTAAAATCTCCATAGTATAAGTCGAGATCTTTGACATTCATCTTAGATTGCATTATTCTACCTCCTTAAGTTTGTCTGCAAGTTTAGTTGATGACCAGTTGATCAAGAGGACAAGTATCAAAAGCACCATGCCTGTTGCATAGGCTTCGCCCACATGTTTACCTTCAGATGATAGTACATACATGTGTAGGGCTAGGGTCCTTGATGATGATTTTAGTGATGCTGGAAGGGATGTTGCTGTTCCCAAAGTGTACATTAAAGCAGCAGTCTCGCCAACTACACGACCAACTGATAAAATTATTCCAGATAAAATTCCTGGAATGGCAACTGGAAGTACAACCTTAAAAATTGTTCTAAGCTTGCCTGCTCCCAGGGCAAAGGAACCTTGTCTTATTGATGGGTGAACTGACTTTAGGGCTTCTTCTGTTGCCCTCATTATAATTGGAAGAATCATAATGGATACAGTTAAAACACCAGATATTACTGAGAAGCCCATTTTTAGTTTTAAGCCAAAGAATAACATACCAAATAGTCCATAGACAATAGATGGAATGCCGGCAAGGGTTTCTGTTGCAAGCCTTATTGCCTTTACAAGTTTGTTTTCAAGGTCTGTGTATTCAACTAAGAATATGGCTGTGAAGATCCCTATTGGTGATGCAAATAAAATTGCAAGGACAACTGTAAGAAGAGTTGTAATTATTGCAGGTCCCATGGACACATTTTCTGTTGTGTAGTGTAGGGAAAGCATATCTGGTCTAAAGGATAAGGCTCCCTTAAAAACAACAAAGGCAACAATAAATACAAGGACTGCAAAGGTCATGGCTGAAAAAAGTCTTGTTGTAATTCTATAAAAGGATAGTCCCTTTATAAAGTGAAGTCCCAATACTAGAGCGACAAAAAATAATAATACGCCTATTGTGATATATTTAACCATTGTTTTCGCTCCTACTCTTTACTATAAAAAATCCAATATTGATTAGAAGAATGAAAATAAATAGGACTGCTGCAGTTGCTATAAGAGCTTGTCTGTGTTCGCCAGCTGCATAAGCCATTTCCATTACTATATTTGTAGTCATAGTTCTAATTCCCTTTAAAGGATTAAAAGTTAATCTCGTTTGATTTCCTGCTACTAATATTACTGCCATTGTTTCACCAATTGCACGACCGACTCCTAAAATTATTCCAGCAAAAATACCAGATTTTGCGGCCGGTACCATTACTCTTGTAATTGTTTCATCATGAGTTGCACCAAGAGAAAGTGAGCCTTGGTAAAAAGACTTAGGAACAGTTCTAAGAGATGCTTCTGCCATAGAAATTATTGTTGGCAAAACCATTATAAGAAGTAATATTGATGCAGATAACATATTCATACCTGTGCCTCCAAAAAGTGATCTGTTAATGGGCACGATTACTGTAAGGGCAAAGAAACCATATACAATTGAAGGTATGCCTGTCATAAGATTTAGGGCAGGTTTTAAAATTTTATAAATCTTTTTTGGACAATCAAAGGCCAAATAACAAGCTACCATTATTGAAACTGGCACTGCTGCAATACATGACATAGCAGTGATTAAGACAGAGCCAATTATCATTGGTAGGATCCCATAAGAGGCTGGCACATTCATAGGTGTCCAAGCGTCGTTAAGGACAAAGTTTTTTACTCCAATTTTACCAATAAAACCAAAGGAGTCTTTGAAGATAAATATACATATCAACAACAAAAAGAAGATTGACAGTATAGAGCAAATTAGGAAGAAATATTTAAATACTTCTTCCTTAGTAAATGCTTTTCTTTGGTTTTCTTTATGGAGTACTTTTTTATTAGTATCTTCCATTTTATTCATTCCTATACCTATTTATTTACTATTATTTGCTAGCTTCAGCCCAGTCAGTTAATTGGCCAGTGAAGATTTGTTTTAATTGATCCATTGTTAAGTCTTCGCAGCCATTTTCATTATTTACGATTACTGCGATACCATCTCTTGCGATTACTGTAAATTCAAGAGCTTTCTTTTCTTCGTCTTTAAGTTCTCTTGATGCCATACCAAGCTGTGCTGTTCCTTCCATAGCTGCAGTCATACCAGCAGAAGAACCGTTAGATTGAATGTCGATTTGAACCTTAGGGTTTTTAGCCTTGTAAGCTTCAGCAAGTTTTTCCATTAGAGGAGAAACTGAAGTTGAACCAGCAATTGTGATGTGTGCATCATTGTCAGTTGCTTCGTAAGCTGCACCAGTTGCATCTCCAACATAACCTTCTTCTTCACAAATCTTTTGTCCTTCGTCAGACATGATGAATGTGATTAAATCTTTTGCCTTTGCATCTACATCAGCCTTGTAAGCTACATTAAATGGTCTTGCAAGTTTGTAGTCGCCAGATTTGATGTTTTCAGGAGTAGCTTCAACGCCTTCAACTTTTACTGCCTTAACAGTTTCGTTTAAAGATCCTAGAGAGATATAACCAATAGATGCCTTGTCATTTTCAACAGTTGTAAGAACTGCATCAGTAGAAGATTGAACTGCTGCTTCAGCATAAGTGTTGTCGACTTCTTTGTCGCCGTCTTTTGTAAGAACGCCAGTAAGTTCAGTGAAGGCAGATCTTGTACCTGACCCTTGTTCTCTTGAAATAACATTAATAGTTCCAAGATCAGCTGCGTTAGATCCCTTTTCTTCTTGTTTTGCATTTTCTTTTGGAGCATTTGCTGCTGCCTCTTCCTTCTTGTTTCCTCCACAAGCAACAAGAGATGCTGCTAAGGCAAGAATCATTCCAACTTTACCAATTTTTTTAATTTCCATTATAATCTTCCTTTCAAATATAATTTTTAATTTCAAGGCTATTATAAAAAGCCTTTGTAAATTTGAAAGATGGCTATTGTAAATTTCCTGTAAATTATTTTACAGAGTGTGAAAGAATGGTGAAAGTTTGTAAATTTTTCTTAAATAAATTTTTATTGGCTTAAAATTAATAAAATTCTTCATGTTTTTGTGAGCCATGGCAAAATTTTTTTCATCCCATAAAAAAATAGAGTAGATGAGAAAAGATCTACTCTATTATGCTTTCAATTAATATTTAATTTATTTCTATTAAAATTTTATTTCCTAAATTCGCCGTGACCAAAAATTATATACTTGTAGCTTACAAGTTCATCTAAGCCCACAGGTCCCCTTGCGTGAAGCTTTTGCGTTGAGATGCCAAGCTCTGCTCCCTTGCCAAATTCTCCCCCGTCTGTAAATCTCGTGGAGGCATTTACATAGACGCAGGCTGAGTCGACGCCCTCTAAAAATTTCATGGCTCTCTCATAGGATTTTGTTAGGATTGCTTCAGAGTGCCCCGTAGAATATCTTGTGATGTGGTCTATTGCCTGATCAACATCTTTTACAGTCTTGACAGAAAATTCGTAGTCAAGATATTCGCGACCAAAGTCATCTTCTGTGGCAGGCACTGCCTTTTTAAATTTAGGAAGAGATTTTTCGTCAGCGTGAACTTTAATCTTATATTTTTCCACCACTTCATTTAACAAGTCATAAAACTTGTCTTCTAGATTTTCATTTACCACAAGAGATTCCATGGCATTGCAGACGCCAATTCTTTGAGTCTTGGCATTTTCAATAATCTTTATGGCATTTTCTATGTCCGCATCTTGGTCAACATAGATGTGACAATTGCCCACTCCAGTTTCAATTACAGGCACCTTGGCATTTTCCACAACAGAATTAATAAGTGATGCTGAACCCCTTGGAAGTAAGAGGTCAACATAGCCCTTAAGTTGCATAAGTTCTTTTGAAGATTCTCTCGATGTGTCCTTAACAATTTGCACAAAATTTTCGTCGTAGCCAGCATTTTTTATGCCCAGCCTAATGGCATCTGCTATGGCAATGTTTGAATTTATTGATTCCTTGCCGCCGCGAAGAATTATGGCAGAAGATGCCTTTAGGGACAAGATTGCAGCATCAAGAGTTACATTTGGCCTTGACTCATAAATTATGGCAATGACTCCCATGGGAACAGTTTTCTTTCCTATTAAAAGTCCTGCATAATTTTCTTCCATGGACAAAACCCTGCCCACTGGGTCCTTAAAGTCTATGACCTCATCAATGGACTTTGCCATGGCTTCAATTCTTCCCTCATTTAAAAGAAGTCTATCGATTAAGCCTTCAGGCATATTATTTTCTCTGCCCTTTTTTATGTCAATTTCATTTGCCTCTAAAATCTTTTTTCTTTCAGATAAGAGCGACTCCTTAATGGAGGCAAGCATCTTATTTTTTTCAGCTGTATTTAATTTTTTTAACTTGTAGGAAGCTTCCTTTGCAATTTTCCCAAGTTCTTTAACACTTAAAATAGGTTCCAATTTCTTCTCCTTTAACTATATCTCTAATTGTCTTCATGCTTTCGCCAGAGGCGATTACAACTTCAATGTTTTTTTCTATGGCAAGCTTAGCAGCCTTGATCTTCGTCTGCATGCCACCTGTGCCGACCTTGGACTCAGTTTCCTTTGCCATGCCTTCCACACTATTTATGTCGTCAACCTGGTGTATTATCTTGGCGTCCTTATTTTTCCTAGGGTCGTCAGTGTAAAGGCCCTCAATATCTGTCAGCATTATTAAAAGATCTGCCTCCACCATTCTGGCAATCACTGCAGAAAGTGTGTCGTTATCGCCAAATTTTATTTCGTAAGTGGAAATTGTGTCGTTTTCATTTATTATTGGAATGGCGTTCATGCCCAAGAGCTTTTCAAAGGTGTTCTTGGCATTTTCTCTCATCTCGTCATCTTTTTCAATTTGCCTTGTGAGAAGTATTTGGGCAGAGTTGTAGCCATAGGAAATAAGTGACCTGTCGTAAATATTTGTAAGGGCAACTTGACCAACGGCTGCTGCCGCTTGTTTTTCTGAAGTCTCCTTTGGTCTTTGTTCTAAATTTAATTTTGCACGACCTGCTGCTATGGCACCAGAAGAAACTAAAATTACTTCCATGCCCCTGTTTTTTAAGTTTGCAATTTCAAAGCAAAGCTCGTCGATTTTTTGTAAATTTATTTTTCCATTGTCGTGAGTAATAGATGAAGAACCAACTTTTATCACGACTTTTTTTATTTCTTTTGAAAATTTTCTCATTTCAATCACCTTAGATATAATATACTTTAAAATTTTACTTTAGTAAATATTTTTTCTCTTTTACTGGGAAAAAGTAGGCTTTTAAATAAATTATCCCAGCATTTTAAATTTCTCTCCCTCTGAATTTGCCCTTATGCTATAATATCCTTGGAGTGTGATTATTTTGCCAAAAATTTTAAGAAAAAAAGAACTTGCGCCAAATATTTATTTATTTGACATATATGCACCTAAAATTGCAGCTTCTGCAAAGCCAGGTCAATTTATTATTTTAATAGCAGACAAATATTCTGAGAGAATTCCTCTCACAATTTCTGATTACAATGTAGAAAGAGGCAGCGTGCAAATAGTTGTCCAAGCTTCTGGAGAATCCACTAAAAAAATTGCAGCTTTTGAAGAGGGAGAAAGCTTTAAAGATTTTGTTGGACCTCTTGGTCACGCATCTGATTTTTGTGAAATGGACCTTGAATCTTTAAAGGACAAAAAATACCTATTCGTTGCTGGCGGCGTTGGAACTGCACCAGTTTATCCTCAAGCAAAATTTTTTAAGGACCATGGACTTCACTGCGACATTATCATTGGAGCAAAGTCCAAAGAATTTGTAATCCTGGAAGATGAATTAAAATCTGTCTGCGACAATTTATACATAGCAACAGATGATGGTTCTTACGGTTTTAAGGGCCTAGTTACTGATAAAATCGTGGACTTAATTGAAAATGAAAATAAAAAGTACGATCATGTGGTTTCCATTGGACCTATGATTATGATGAAGTTTGTTTGTTTAACTACAAAAAAATACAATCTTCCAACTACAGTTTCCCTTAACCCAATAATGGTTGATGGAACTGGCATGTGTGGAGCTTGTCGTGTAAGCATTGGCGGCAAAACTAAATTTGCCTGCGTTGATGGACCAGAATTTGACGGCCACTTAGTTGACTTTGATTCTGCAATGAAAAGGCAAAGACAATACATTGACAATAAAAAGACTTATGCAATAGCCGACCACCACTGCACAATGGATCTTGCAGTGTCTGATCACTTGGCAGAAGGTCTTCAAGATCAAGAAAAAGATGACCTTGTAATAAAGAAAGCTGAAGATAGATTTAAGCGCGTGCCAATTGCTGAGCAAGCTCCTGATGAGAGAAACAAAAACTTTAAGGAAGTTTGCCTTGGCTACACAGCAGAAGAAGCTGTAGAAGAAGCAAGCAGATGTCTTAACTGCAAAAAGCCTGGCTGCGTTGGCGGCTGCCCTGTCTCCATTGACATACCTGGCTTTATAAAGGAAATTGCCAGCGGAAACTTCAAACAAGCCTACAAGGTTCTTTCCCTTTACACATCTCTACCTGCAGTTTGCGGAAGAGTTTGTCCACAAGAAACACAATGCGAAGAGAGATGCGTCCTTGCAAATCGTGGCGACTCTGTTTCTATAGGAAAGCTTGAAAGATTTACAGCAGATTATGCAAGACGCCACCAAATAAAAGAAGTTGGCGAAATAAGAAAAGTAAATAAAAAAGTTGCCGTTGTGGGTGCAGGTCCTGCAGGACTTACTTGTGCAGGTGAACTTGCAAAAATGGGCTACGATGTGACAATTTTTGAAGCCCTTCAACAATCTGGCGGAGTTTTAATTTACGGCATACCAGAATTTAGACTTCCCGACGAAGTTGTGGAATACGAAGTAGAAAACATTAAAAATCTCGGCGTAAAAATCGAAAACAACTTTGTTATTGGCAGAACTATGACCATTGACGACATAATAAAAGAAGGCTACCAAGCAGTCTTTATAGGCTCTGGCGCAGGTCTTCCTAAATTTATGAACATACCTGGAGAAAACTTAAATGGAGTTTACTCTGCCAATGAATTTTTGACAAGAAATAATTTAATGAGGTCCTTTGACGAGGAATACGACACACCAGTAAATGTTGGCGCAAAAGTTGCCGTAGTTGGTGGCGGTAATGTGGCTATGGATGCTGCAAGAGTTGCCAAGAGACTTGGCGCCGATGTTTCCATTGTCTATAGAAGAACTGAAAAGGAACTGCCAGCAAGAGCTGAAGAAGTTCACCACGCAAAAGAAGAAGGCATCAAGTTTGAAATGCTAACTAACCCAGTGGAAATCCTTGGCGACGATGAAGGTTGGGTTAAGTCCCTTAAGTGCATAAGGAATGAACTGGGAGAACCTGATTCATCAGGAAGAAGAAGACCAGTGCCAATAGCAGGTAGCGAATACGAAGAAGACTTCCAAACAGTTATCATGGCTCTTGGAACAAATCCAAATCCACTAATTTCTTCTACTACAAAGAATCTTGAAATAGAAAAATGGGGCGGCATAATCGTAAATGAAGAATCACAAACATCTCGCCAAGAAATCTTTGCCG
Source organism: Peptoniphilus sp. HMSC062D09 (assembly GCF_001811425.1). Lineage (NCBI taxonomy): Bacteria > Bacillati > Bacillota > Tissierellia > Tissierellales > Peptoniphilaceae > Peptoniphilus > Peptoniphilus sp. HMSC062D09. The sequence continues at coordinate 156,576 of NZ_KV804703.1, forward strand.
GCGGCGATGCAGTTACAGGTTCTGCCACAGTAATCCTTGCCATGGGCGCAGGTAAAAATGCAGCAAAATCAATTGATGAATTTTTGAGAAATAAATAAGATAAAAATAAAAATTAAGGGAAGAGTTTCACCTCTTCCCTATTTCTTTTCTCTTAAATTTATTTCTTAAAAATGCAAAGCCATACTGCCCTATCTTGACTCCTTACCCTGTGAATTTGGTGAGGTCTTATCTCTAGCGTGTCTCCCTTTTCTAAACTTATAATCCTTCCATCATCGTATTCTATCTCAGCCACGCCGCCAAGTAAAATTACAATCTCAAGCTCATCTTGGTCGTAAAAACCAGTGACCTGATTGAGTGACATAGTCCTAATAATTTTTAGGCTCTCATCTTCATAAATTCTTTCTTCAATTTCTCTCTCTTCTGAAAATTTTATATTTTTAAAAACATTGTATAATTTATTCATGACTCAATTATAGCACGATTTTAATGTCAATTTATATTTGTAAAAGTATTTGCTATAATTATAAAAAAGAGGTGCAAAATGTTTAGACAAATGAGAAGAATAAAGCAAGAGCTTCCCCTTGATGAAGCCAAAAAATTACTTATAAAAAATAAAAGAGGGGTCCTCTCCCTTAATGGAGAGGAGGGCTATCCCTATTCCCTCCCAATAAATTATTTTTATGATGAAGAAGAAAATAAAATTTATTTTCACGGAGCCAAGACTGGCTACAAGGTGGACTGCATAAAAAATAACAACAAAGCCTCCTTTGTGACCTATGGCGATGAGGAACTTTCTGACAATGGTTGGTCCTATTACCTTAAAAGCGTGGTGGTCTTTGGCAAAATCGAAATAGTGGAGGACCGAGAACTTTCTGCAAAAAAATTGAGAGAACTTGGTGCAAAATATTATCCATCCCTTTCAGAAGTTGATGCTGTTATGGAAAGAAGTTTTGATAAGGCACTAGTTTACTATCTTGACACTAAACATATGACTTGCAAAAAAGTTCACGAAAAATAAAAAATTTCTCACTAAAAAAGCCAAGGCAAACACCTTGGCTAATTATTTTCCTAAAAATTTTACTCACTTAAAAATTTTTTAATTTATTTTTAAGATTTTAAATTCATTTACTTCTTCAATTTTCACTTTTCCGTCTTTTATTAAGTCCCCTAATTTATTTTCCTCGCCAAATACTATTTTTATTTCATCTTTAAGGACCAAGTCGTAGGTCTTTATATAGTCCAAAATTTTTTCTTCCTGAGATAAATTTTCCTCTCTCTCCTCTAGGTCCAAGTTTTCCAAGAAAAATTCCTCAATTCTTCCAAAATCCATAATATTTTGAAGGACGCGATTATTTTCTGTAATCAAAAATCCTGGCAATTTTTTTATCCTGTAGTCAAAGGCTTCCATCCTGTTAGCAAGAAAAATGTCGTGGCTGTTTTCGTAATTAAAGACAAACTCATCAAAGTCCACCTTAAAACTTTTTAAAATTTCCCTTTCCACTTCTAAGTCATAAATATTTTTCCCAAAAATTATTGCCTCTTCCAAAATTTTTCTCATGTAGGCAGATGAATTTTCCTCGTCAATTTCCTTAAAGGCTAGAAAATATTTATCTAGTGGATAAGAGGACTTGTAGTCTTCTGTAAAAAGTTCTGGCACAGATTTAAAGCCTGGCATCTTTGTTATAGTCGCCGTCGCCCTATACATGTCGTACAAAATTTTATTGCCCAGGTCTAGGGAATTCTTCTCCCTAAAATTTTTAGGTAGAAATTCTTCATAATTTCCAATTAGTCCACCCATGACAAATTGGTAGTTAAAATTTTTATATTTTTTTTCAAATTTTCTAAGAAGGGGAAATAGTCCCCACAAGAAGGGATCCAAGACATCAGTAAATATTTTTAACATAGTAACCTCGTAAGCTCATATTTTTAAAATTTTTCTCTCTTCTATTCTATCATAAAAAAGAGGGGCTATCCCTCTTTCTCATATATCTAAAATTCTAAGTGCCTTGTAGCCACTCTTCCTAACGGGAGCAACACGAACGCCAGTCTGTGGCACAGACTCAACTACCTTTCCGTCGCCAAGGTATATCATTATGTGAGAGCCAGCCTTGTTTAAAAGGTCTCCTCTTCTCAAATCCTTCATTGGAATTTCTTTGACAGAAGGGCTTCCTTCAATTAGCCAAGAGTAGGCAGGCGCAAGGTCAAAGCCAGCAACATCAGCTGCAGCACCAACTAGACCTGAACAATCATATTGATCATAGGAGAATCCCTGAACGCTTAGGGCATAATTTATCATGTGTTCAATTTTTTCATTGTAATTTTGTGGAGAAGTGGCATACCACCAATTAAATCCAATGTTTTTTCCCTTTTTGGCAAGACCATAAACTTGATTTTTATCTGCAGTGAAATTTACAAGATCAGAATTATTTCCATAGTTTATTTCATATCTTTCTTCTATTGGGGCATTAAAAATATAAGATACATTTTCATATTTTTTATCAAGATTTACAAGCTCCATGTATTTAATTTCATACATATTATTTGAAGCATTAAGCTTCTTTGCCTTTACAAAGGGCACAAAAATATTTTTCTTAAACCAATTGTTTAAATAGGATTGACTCATGCTTACATCATTGCCATCAATGCCAAGGCTTTTGTTTTTTAAAGCACTATAGTTCATGTAAATAAGAGCAGTGTCTTTTGGAAGGTTAATGGAATCTCCACATTCCTTAAAGCTAGTAATTTTAGAATTTTTTATCTCTGCCACATAGCCTGGCATAAGATTTAGCTTTCTTGGGTTTCCGCTGGCAGGGATGTAACAAAATGAATTTTCCGCGCCTAAAATCTCTCCAGAAAGAGCCCTATTTTCTTCAGCTTTTGGAGTGAATTCACTTGTAGTTTTTCCCTTTTCGCCACTAGAAAGTTGTGGATTAATGATTATACACTTATCTTTGCTATCATAGTCCACCATAAAATCAAGGGCAGCTCCTAAATCGCGAAGCTTAAAATAATTGTTGCCATCAATATTGTATCCGGCAATTTTTATTTCCTTGCCGTCAATAAATATTTTTTGCCTTGTTTCATAGGCTTCCTTATCTCCATAAATTTTCTTTACGATTTCTAGAGCGTCATAGTCAGCATATTTTTTTCCAGTGCTACTAAATACTGCGTCCTTACTTTCATCATATTTAACATCAAACTTCTTCACTGTGTGATTCATATAATTTGCCAGTGTGCGAAGCTTAAAGTAATTGTAGTCGTTGATGTTGTAAGTGGAGAAGGGTAGGGTCCTCTCTTCATTACCCGGGTCAATGATCTTCATGTAAGAATCATTGTTGGGAGAAGCTGAAATTGCAAAAGCTCCCTTTGGAAGTAAAAGTCCTATAAATAAAGTAAGTAACAATAAAAATTTTTTCATAATACTCTCCTTTTAATTATTCTCTTACCTATATTCTATCATTTAAAGCTCTAAAGTTCATTTGAAAAGCAAAATAAATCTTTTATGGGGTTTATGAAAAAAATTTTTTCCAATTACTACTAAAGGATGAAAAAAATTTAATTTCTTGCAAAATATTTATCTTTTTGTAAAATTTAAGAGAAAGCACAATATATTGTTTTTTTGATGGAAATTAAACACTACATGTAGTATAATTATATCTATCTAAAAAAGTATTAAAAATAAAATTTATTTAGAAAGGATGGGTAAAAATGCCACAAGTTATTAAAAGAAATGGCAAAAAAGTTGATTTCGATAGAGAAAAAATCGTAATCGCCATAGAAAAAGCCATGCACTCAAGTTCTGGTGTATATGTAGAAAACCAGGCACTAGAAATTGCCAAGGAAATTGAAGCCCTTGCAAATAATAAGGAACTTCCTCTTTCAATTTACGACATAGAGAGTGAAGTTTATTACCGTTTGATTCAAAATGACAATCCTGCCACTGCCAGAGCCTACGAATCTTACAAGTCAGTTCAACAATATAAGCGTGAACAAAATACTACTGATGAGGGCATACTAGGTCTTTTAAACGAAACTAATGAAGACTTAATGGACGAAAACTCAAATAAAAATGCCATCATCGCCTCTACTCAAAGAGATTTAATAGCAGGCGAAGTGTCCAAGGACATTGCCAAGAGAAAAATGATTCCTGCAGATTTAGTTGAGGCACATGAATCAGGTGCTATTCACATTCACGACATGGATTATTTTATCCAACCTATTTTTAACTGCTGTCTAGTCAACATGAAGGACATGCTTGACAATGGAACTGTTGTCAACGGAAAGATGATCGAAACTCCAAAATCCTTCCAAGTTGCCTGCAATGTTATGACACAAATTATTGCACAAATTGCATCAAACCAATACGGCGGACAAAGTATTAACATCTCTTGTCTCGGCAAATACTTAAGAAGATCCTACGAAAAGAATTTAAACCTTGCCCTAGATACTTTGGGCGACATAGAACTTGCTGAAAAAATGGCAGACAAAATGACTAGAAAGGATCTTGAAAGCGGAATTCAAACTATTCAATATCAAATAAACACTCTCATGACTTCCAATGGTCAAGCACCTTTCGTTACACTTTTCATGTGGCTTGAAGACAATGACCAATATGTTGACGAAGTTGCCATGATTATCGAAGAAATTTTGAAACAAAGAATTCAAGGTATAAAAAACGATGCAGGAGTCTATGTTACTCCAGCCTTCCCTAAATTAATTTATGTTCTTGATGAAAATAACATCAACAAGGATTCCAAGTATTATTATTTGACTTCCCTTGCCATTAGATGTACTGCAAAGAGAATGTACCCCGACTACATCTCTGCAAAGAAAATGCGTGCCAACTACGAAGGCAATGTATTCTCTCCAATGGGCTGTCGTGCCTTCCTTCCTCCATACAAGGACGAAAAGGGCAACTACAAGTTTGAAGGAAGATTTAACATGGGCGCTTGCTCCATTAACCTACCTCAAATTGGAATCTTAGCTGGTGGAGATGAAGAAAAATTCTTTGAAATCTTAGAAAAGAGATTAGACTTAGTGAAGAGAGTTGGGCTTCTTCGCTACGAACACTTAAAGAAAGTATCTAGCGATTCATCTCCAATTCACTGGCAACATGGTGCCATTGCAAGACTTGGCAAGCACAAATCCATTGCTCCACTACTACTCAATGGTTACTCCACAGTTTCCCTTGGCTACATTGGGATCTATGAAGCAACAATCTTAACTAAGGGCGTAAGTCACACTGACAAGAAGGGCTATGCCTTTGCCATGAGAATCATGGATGCCCTAAACGATGCAGTAAAAAGATGGACTGCGGAATATGGAATTAAGTTCACACTTTATGCAACACCTGCAGAGTCACTTACACAAAGATTTGCCAACATTGACAAGGAAAGATTTGGCATTATCGAAAATGTAACTGACAAGGGTTACTACATCAACTCCTTCCATGTTGATGTTCGTGAAGAAATTTCTGCCTTCGAAAAATTTGCCTTTGAAGCAAAATTCCAAGACAAGTCAACTGGTGGCTGCATATCCTATGTAGAAATACCAAACATGGGTCACAACCTAGAGGCACTTGAAACAATTGTAAGATTTATTTACGACAACATTCAATACGCAGAGTTCAACACAAAATCAGACTACTGCTCTGAATGTGGCTTTGATGGAGAAATAAAACTTAACGATGAAGGTCAGTGGGAATGTCCACAATGTCACAACACTGATAGGTCAACTCTTAGCGTTGTAAGGCGTACTTGTGGCTACCTTGGTGAAAATTTCTGGAACGAAGGTCGTACAAAGGAAATCAACGCAAGGGTGCTACACATCTAATGAATTATGCGCAAATAAGAAAGTATGATGTGGCAAATGGACCTGGCATAAGAACCACAATTTTCGTCACAGGTTGCACTCACAATTGTCACAACTGTTTTAACAAGGAGTACCAAGACTTTGACTTTGGCGAAGCTTGGACAGACAAGGAAACAAGAGAAGTCATTGACTATTTAAAACTAGATGAAGTAAAGGGGCTTACGCTACTTGGCGGTGAGCCCTTTCAAAATGAAGTGGACCTCTTAAAAGTTATTCGTGACATAAAAAAAGAAGTCCAAAAGGAAATTTGGATCTTCTCTGGCTATACTTATGAAGAAATCTTAAAGGACGAAGATAAAAAAAATCTCTTAAAAGAGTGTGACGTCCTTGTAGACGGAAGATTTGTAGAAGCCCTAAAGGATTTAAAACTAAGATTCCGCGGCTCATCAAACCAAAGGATAATCGACATAAAAAAATCCTTGGCTGCAAAAGAAGTAATTTTATTCGACTTAAAATAATAACAAACTTAAATTTCTATAAAAAAGAAAAATTCCTCAGCTTTGATGGTTAAACATCACTGCTGAGGTCTTTTTTTGTCCTAGTCTTCAGGTGGTATTGGCGTGTCTAAAGTTTCGTTATTGAAAAAGTCTGTCCCGTCATTGGCATTATCTTGAAAGGCTCCAAAAGTAGAAACATAGTCTACGCCATCAATAGTATAATAAATTTCAATTCTTAGGTATTCCATAAAATATTTTTCAAACTGAGTATTATATCTTTTAGTCTCATAAAAATACCTGCCATCATCAAGCCTATCTAGCTCGTCCTCTATGACTGTCTCCCTTGTTTTGTCATTATAATAAGAGTCGGCAAAGATTTTTATTTTTGGAGTTTCTGGCTCATAAACATTTCCATTTTTAGAAAATTCGACATAAAATTTATTATTCTTATTTAAATCTATTGAAGGTATATCTCCTTCTATAGCTCCGGCAATTGTATCCCTTAACCTCATAACTTTTTGTTCAGGCAAACTTTCAAATTTTTCTCTCTCAAAGGTCCTAATAATTGGTGTCCTTTCATCATTAGACACCTTTATATTTACCTTGACCCCATGAACAGAATTATTCCTTTTTAGTTCTGGCTTCGGAGAACGATAAATATGTAGACCTACAAAAAAAATCACCAGCAGAATAAAAATAATAGAAAAAATCTTAATAAGTTTTTTTACCATAATATCACCTAATTAATTATTACCCCTTTAAGAATTGATAATAAAAATTTGCAATAAAAAATCTTCCAATAAGGAAGATCTTTTTGTCCTATTCTTCTGGAGGAATTGGCTCTTCTAACTCATTATTTTCAAAGTAGTTTGTCCCATCATCGCCATTACCTTGGAAGGTCCCAAAGGTAGAAACATAGTCCACGCCATCAATAGTATAATAAATTTCAACTCTTAGGTATTCCAAAAAATATTTTTCAAACTGAGTGCTATATCTTTTAGTTTCAAAATAGTATCTGCCGTCGTCAAGCCTATCTAGCTCGCCTTCTATTACTCTCTGCCTCTCTTTGTCATCATAGTGAGAGGCAGAGGCAAAGATTTTTATTTTCGGAGTTTCTGGCTCATAAACTTTTCCATTCTTAGCAAATTCAAAATAAATTTTATTATCATCGTTTAAATGAATACAAGGAATATCCCCTTCAATCCTTCCAGCAATTTTATCCCTTACTTTCATGACCTTGCTTTCAGGCATACTTTCAAACTTAACTCTCTCAAAGGTCCTTACAATAGGTTTTCTCTCATCATTTGACACCTTTATATTTACCCTAACACCATGAACAGAATTATTTCTCTTTGACTCTGGAGTTGGAGAAAAATAAATTTGGGCAGCTGCAAATAAAATCATTGCAAGAACAAATAAAATTGCTGCAATAATAAATAAAATTTTAAAAACTTTCGCGGTTTTACTTTTCATAATATCACCTAATCTATTATTACCCCTTTTGCCCGTAATAAAAATAAAAATTTATAATAAAAAAACCTTCCAATAAGGAAGATCTTTTTACCTTTAATATGTAATGAGATAACTCATTGTGGAATAATTAAAGCAAAATATTTTACTAATTTTAAAAGGAGTATTTAAAATAAAAAGCCTATTGACAAAGGTAAACTTGCATCAATAGACCTTTTAACTGGCGATAACTTACTCTCCCAGGTCGTT
>NZ_KV804704.1:0-745 GCF_001811425.1 Peptoniphilus sp. HMSC062D09
GACTTGGGATAACTTGGATAAGACAGATGCAAATGGCAACTTGATTGTCTACACAGTAAAAGAAGCTGGAGAAGAAAATGGAACAATAGCAATTGGTGATGACACATACACAGTAACAACAAGTGGTAATGCAACAAATGGTTTCACAATTACAAACACATTGAAAAATAAAGTAATTCCAGAACCAGAAAAAATTACAATTACAGCAAGAAAAGAATGGGCAGCAGGAGATGGTGCAACATTACCAGATCAAAAGCCAACAGTAACCTTTGACTTGTATGCAGACGGAGTAAAATTAGACAATGAATCAAGGACAATAGCAAATGGACAAAGCCAAGTAACATGGAACTTACCAAAGACAAATGATAAGGGCACAGAAATTGTCTACACATTAAAAGAAGCTGGAGAAGAAAATGGAACAATAGCAATTGGTGATGACACATACACAGTAACAACAAGTGGTGACATGGCAAATGGCTTCACAATTACAAACACAATAAAGAAAGTTGTTCCAGAAACTGTAGCCCTAAAGGCAAGTAAAATTTGGGTAGCAGGAGAGGGCGCAACACTACCAAGTGTAAAACCAGATGTGACATTTGACTTATATGCAGATAATGTAAAATTAGACAACGAATCAAAGACACTTAAGAATGGAATGACAAGTGTAACTTGGACAGATTTATTAAAGACAAATGCAAATAATCAAGACATTGTCTATACAGTAAAAGAAGCTGGCGGAGAAAAT
>NZ_KV804704.1:845-26047 GCF_001811425.1 Peptoniphilus sp. HMSC062D09
ACAATAAAGAAAGTTGTTCCAGAAACTGTAACTGTAAAGGCAAGTAAAGTTTGGGAAGCAGAAGACGGAGCAACATTACCAAGTGTAAAACCAACAGTAACCTTTGATCTATACGCAGACGGAAAAATAGTTCAAGGACAATCTAAGACCTTAACGAATGGAACAATAAGTGTAACATGGACAGACTTAGATAAGAAAAATACAGAAGGAAAAGAGATTGTTTATACAGTAAAAGAAGCTGGCGGAGAAAATGGAACAATAACTTTTGGTGAAGACATTTATAAAGTTGATGTAACAGGTGATGCAACAAGTGGTTTCACAATAACAAACACATTGCAAAACAATGACACTCCTACACCACCAACACCACCTACGCCACCGACACCACCGACACCGCCAACACCACCAACTCCACCAATACCGCCGATACCACCTATGCCATACCCAGAACCGGATCCATTTATTATTCATGAATACGAACCGGAACCAATACCAGTTTGGGCTGAAGCAAAACCTAAAGAAGAAGTTCAACTTCTAAATAAAAAGGATCACTATGCTTATATGGTTGGTTATCCAGACAATAGTTTTAAACCACAAAACAATATGACAAGGGCGGAAGCGGCAGCTATGTTTGCAAGATTGTTGTTAAAGGAATACCAAAGAGAACAAGACTTTAAACCAATCTTCAATGATGTCAGCCAAGGAAGTTGGTACACTAAATCAATTTTAATTATGACAAATTTGAATATTCTAAAGGGTTATCCAGATGGAAGCTTTAGACCTAATGCACCAATAACTAGGGCAGAATTTGCAGCCATTGCTTCTCGCTATGAAAAATTAGAAAAGGGAGAAGCTAAGTTTACTGACATAGATGAAAGACATTGGGCTTATCCTGAAGTTGCTTCTGCTTATAAGAAGGGCTGGATAAATGGTTATCCTGATGGAAGTTTTAAACCTGAAAATCATATTACTAGAGAAGAAGTAGTAACTATTGCAAATAGAATGCTTGAAAGAAAATGCGATTTAGATTTCGTAAAAGCTAATAAAGCTAGCCTTATTAACTACACAGATAATTATGAAAATTCTTGGTCTTATGGTGACATTGTAGAAGCATCCAATGGTCATGAATACAAAAGAAAGATCAAAGGTATGATTGATGAAATTTGGATGAGATTAAACGGAAAAAAATTTGAAATATAATTTTAATTGTATGAAAAATCTTCCATGAAAAAAACTGCTTGAGAGTTAAAATCTCAGGCAGTTTTTTGATGTTTTAATTTTTAATTTTTTAATTCTTTTCGTGCTTCTATTTTGCCCTTAAGGATTTTTGCTATGTCGCGAACTTCACGCACGCCTAAGTGGTATAGGCAGAGGACATAGACGCAAGCCGCTATAAAGACTATTAGCATCAAGAGGATTAACCTCAATAGTGTTTGGACTCCTCCACTTGTAAAGGACATGATGAGCTTTTCGTAAGGGAAGTAGGAAAGTGCCACAAGGCCCATTGCTATTGATGCCATAAATGTTTTAATCAGGGCTTTGATGTAGGACCTGGTTCCAAGATTTCCAATTTTTCTCCTGAGGAGGATAAAGGAAATGAAAAGGGCAATTGTCGTGGCAATGGAAACTGATGCTGCTAGTCCATTTGTGCCATAGTGTCTTGCCACCAAAAGGTTTAAGCCAACATTTATGGCTACATTTGTCACCCCAACATAGAAGGGCGTCTTTGTGTCTTCAATGGAGTAATAAATTCTATTTAATACATTTATTACTGAAATTGAAATCAGTGATAGGGAGTAGCACCTTAAAGTCGATGTTGCTGCAATGCCGTCAGCCATGGTAAAGGAACCACGGACAAAGGCAATTTCTATTAGTGGTCTCGCCAATATTATTAAGCCAACTGTTGCTGGCACTGTTATAAATAGGACTGTCTTTATTGATGCGTTCATAACTTTTTTGCCAAGCTTCATGTCACCTGAACCCAAAGTTTTTGTCAGGATTGGAAAGACTATGGCTGTTATGGCTGTTATGAAGATCCCAATTATCATGGTGTTTAATTTATTTGAGTAATATAAAATTGAGGCTGCGCCTTCGCCCATGGTAGATGCCAATCGCCTGTTGACAATTATATTTATGTCATTGACTGATACTGACACGAAGACTGGAAGGGCAAGGACTATTGCATCTCGCACATACTCGTCTTTGAAGTCTGCCACAAGCCTTGGTCTGTAACCAATTTTCATTGCATTTGGTAGCAAAAATAAAAATTGTGCCAATATCCCAAGGACAGAGGCAATTGTTAGTCCCATTATGCCAACATGACGAGAAAATAATGCAAGATAAATTATATAAGTTAAGTTAAGTGGAATGGCAATGGCACCAGCTGCTGCGAACTTGCCGCCATGTTGAAGATAGCCTTCCATTACTCCAACCCAGGATGAAAATAAGACTACGGGCATGCCCACTTGTATTAGTTTTATTACTATTGCATAAGTTTCGGGATTTTTTGTGGAAACTGTTAGAAGTGCAATTTGTCTAGGAAAAATAATTCCAAGGGCAATTAGGACAAAGGACACTAAGCTTGCAATGAAGAGTAAATTATTTGTGAAATAATTTTTTCTATCCTTGCCATGTTCCATTTCAGCCTTTTGCACTGAGGGTATATAAGTTGTTGCTATTGCCTGTGTCACAAAGGCAGATATAGTTGCCGTTGCACCCTGAGCAAGGGAGAAGGCATCCATTTCGATTCCTGCGCCAAAGACATAAGCAGTAAGTGATTCTCTAAAGAAACCAAAAACTTTTCCTATTAATGAAAATATAATTATGGCTAGAGTGGACTTTGCAATTCTTGAGCCTGCGCTACTTTTATTTTCCATTTAAAATCTCCTTTATAAGTCTTATAAAATTATAATTTGTTTAAAATTTTATGTCAAGTAAAGGGGATTTCAAGTATTTTAAAGAAAATTAATTATGTGTTATCATTGCTTATATAAAATATTATTTGTCATGAAATTAGGAGGATAAATGAAAAATAAACATTTGATAAAAAAAGTTCTGCCCTATTTTTATAAATATAGATTTACACTTTTCTTAGACTTATTTTGCGCAGGACTCACTACGGCAAGTGAAATGATTTTGCCACTGCTTCTTCGTGCGCTCACTAATCGGGCTGTGGAAGACTTAGCATCAATAACCATAGACTTTGTCCTAAGGCTTTCACTAATTTACTTAGTGATTAAGACAATAGAGGTCATTGCCCAATATTTTATGACCAGCATTGGTCACATAATGGGTGCGAAGATTGAGACGGACATGAGAAGAGACCTCTACGCCCACCTACAAGGTCTATCTGATACCTTTTACAATGAGACCAAGGTTGGCGTCATCATGTCAAGGATTACCAACGACCTCTTTGACATAACGGAGTTTGCCCACCACTGTCCCGAAGAATATTTTATTGGCGCCATAAAAATTCTCATCTCACTAATTATTCTTCTCAAGATAAATGTAAAGATGACACTTCTTATTTATCTTATGATTCCACTGATGATTTATTTTTCTGGTCACTACAGAAATAAAATGCGAAGGGCACAAAAGGATCAAAGGGTCCACATTGGTCACCTAAATTCTTCCATTGAAGACTCCCTTCTTGGCATAAAGGTTGTAAAGTCCTTTGCCAATGAAGATGTGGAAAGGGAAAAATTCACTGAGGAGAACAACAAATTTCTTGGAATTAAAAAGAGATACTACAGGTCCATGGCGGGCTTTAACACAATTAACAGGATCTTCGATGGACTCATGTATTTGATTTTAATTGCAAGTGGAGGCTACTTCCTCATGAAGGGAGAAATTGGTCCAGAAGATTTAATTGTCTATGTAATGTTTATCCAGTCCCTTCTTGCAACTGTGAGACGAATCATTGAATTTACTGAACAGTTCCAAAAGGGAATGACGGGCATTGAAAGATTTGCAGAAATTATGGCTATAGAGCCTGACATAAAGGACAAGGAAGATGCCCTTGAGATAAAAAATGTCAGGGGAGAGATTTACTTTAAGAATGTAGATTTTTCCTATGGCAAGGGCGAGGGCAAGGTCTTAAATAATTTTTCTGTGGACATAACGCCAGGCGAGAAGCTTGCCATAGTAGGTCCAAGTGGTGCAGGCAAGACCACTATTTGCAATCTCATTCCAAGGTTTTACGATGTGGATGCTGGGTCTGTCACAGTTGATGGCATTGATGTCAGGGACATAAAAATAAAGTCCTTGAGAGAAAACATCGGCATAGTGCAACAGGATGTCTATTTATTTTCTGGCACAGTAAAGGACAATATTGGCTATGGCAAAAGTACTGCCAGTGACAGAGAAATTATTGAGGCTGCAAAGCTTGCCGGTGCCTATGAATTTATTAAGAGCCTACCTAATGGCTTTGACACCTATGTTGGCGAGAGAGGTGTAAAATTATCTGGAGGACAAAAACAGAGAATTTCCATTGCCCGAGTCTTCTTAAAAAATCCGCCAATTTTAATTTTAGACGAAGCAACTTCTGCCCTTGACAACAAAAGTGAAATTGTAGTTCAAGATTCCATAGAAAAGCTTTCAAAGGGTAGGACCACTATTACCATAGCCCACAGACTTACAACAGTACAAAATGCAGACTTAATCCTTGTAATGACAAGAGATGGCATTGTGGAGAGAGGAAGTCACCAAGAGCTAATGGAAAAGAGGGGATACTATTACAACCTCTATACCAAGGGCGGCAGGTTAGAATAATTTAACTGTTTTCGGGTATCATCTTTATAAGTATTGAATTTAGCGAGGTGTATTATGCAAGAATATATAGAAATTATTAAAAAGAGAAGGTCTTACTACAATTTGTCAGAAGATGTGGATTTATCCAATGAAGAGATAAAATATTTAATTGAAGATGTTCTAAACATTACTCCTTCACACATGAATTCACAAACTACTAGAGTCCTCTTGCTTTTTGACGACAAGTCCAAGGACTTTTGGAAGAGGGTAAATGAAACTTTTGACAATAAAATTAAGGAAGAAAAATTCCATGGCTTTTATCACGCCAAGGGAACTGCCCTAATTTTTATTGACAAAGATGAAATTAAGGCTCAGGAAAAAGACATACCTTCCTACAAAGAACATTTTGAAACTTGGGGTCATCATTCAGCTGCCATGGTCCAGCTAAATATTTGGCAGGCTCTAAGAGATGAGGAGATTGGTGCAAGCAACCAACACTACAATCCTGTCATTGACTCTTGGGTAAAGGAACTTTATGAAATTCCTGACTCCTGGGAACTTATAGCAGAGATGCCTTTTGGCAAAATCCAGGAAGAACCAGAAGAAAAGGACAAAAAGCCAATCCATGAAATTTTAAGAGTAATTGAATAAAGATAAGCATAAAAAGTAGGCGAGAGTCTACTTTTTTCTTTTACTTGACCTTGTAATAAAAAATTCTAATGACTATAATAAAAGTATCAGGGGAGCTTTTGCTGAGATTAGGTTATCCTTAAACCCTTTGGACCAGGACAGGTAATGCTGTCTTGGGAAAAGTTTGTCTCCCTGTGGAGACTTTTTTTATGCAAAAATTTATTTTGTAAATTTATTGGAGGAGGTTATTATGAAGATTTCAGTAGCTATACAAATCCTTCCTACAACTAAAGAAGGCACAACAGAATCTGTTGTTGAAGTTGTAGACAAGGTAATTGAATATATTAAAAGTGAAAAGGTAAATTATGTTGTTACGCCCTTTGAAACAGTTATAGAATTAGATGACTTTGACAAAGCCTTTGAAATTCTAAAAAACTGCGTCAAGATGGCAGGAGAAATTTCAGAACAAGTTGCTTGTTATTCCAAGACTTTTTATTCTGAAAAGGGGATTTTGACTATAGATGAAAAAACCGGCAAGTATCAAGGATAATATCTCAGCAGCTTCTTTGATAATAATCATTGTAGCTATTTGGCATTTTGTAACCACAAGGGGAATAGTGGGGCCCTATTTACTGCCCAAGCCCTTTGATGTTATAAAGGCCTTTGTGACAGATTTTTCTACAATTTCGTCACACCTTGGCACAACACTTACAGAGGCTTTTTTGGGCCTATTTGTTGGCGTCAGCCTTGGCTTTATTGCTGCCCTACTAATGGATTTGTCAGATATTATTTACTCTGCACTTTATCCAATTTTAGTTTTGACACAAACTGTGCCAACAGTTGCCATTGCACCCCTACTGGTTCTATGGATGGGCTATGGAATTGCGCCAAAGATTGCCCTTATTGTAATTGTCACTTTTTTTCCAGTTGCAGTGTCGCTTCTTGAGGCCTTTAAAGAGGTGGACCAAGATAAGGTAAAATTATTAAAGGCCATGGGTGCTGGCAAGGCAGAAATTTATAGGTACATTAAACTGCCTGAGAGCCTGGGGAATTTTTTCTCAGCCTTTAAAATTGCAGTTTCCTATTCCGTTGTAGGTGCAGTAATAGCTGAGTGGCTCGGTGGTTATAAGGGACTTGGAGTATATATGATTAGAGTTCAAAAAAATTACTCCTTTGACAAGATGTTTGCAGTTATATTTTTAATTTCGGCAATTTCTCTTATTTTGATGAAGTTAGTTAGCTTCTTACAAAAAAAGATGATGCCGTGGACGGAGGAAAAATGAAAAATTTAAAAAAATTATCAGTTTTATTATTGGCAGGCCTTATGCTTACAGCTTGTGGCAAAACTGAAAATAAAAAAGTTGAAGAAAAGAAGGATGTCCCAACAGAAAAAGTTAGCTTTTTACTTGATTGGGATCCCAATGTAAACCACGCAGGACTTTATGTGGCAATGGACAAGGGATTTTTTGCAGATGAAGGCATTGAAGTTGAAGTAAACCAACCACCAGCAAATGGAGCTGAAGCACTTGTTGCATCAGGCAAGGCTGACTTTGGAGTATCCTTCCAAGATACAATTGCACCAGCCTTTGCAAGTGATGAACCACTTCCAGTAACAGCTGTTGCTGCAATAATAAACCACAACACATCAGGTATTTTTTCTGCCAAGGACAAAAATATTGAAAGACCAAAGGACATGGAAGGACACAAGCACTCAACTTGGGGACTTCCAATTGAACAAGCAATTTTAAAGCAAGTTGTAGAAGATGACGGCGGAGATTTCTCTAAAGTCAACTTAGTTCCTGGCGATGTTACAAATAATATTGCAGCAATCCAAGGAAAGGACATTGACTCAGTTTGGATCTTCTATCCAGTTGATGGCGTTAGAGCTGAAATGGAAAACCTGCCAATTAATTATTTTGCTTTTAAAGACATCAACCCAATTTTTGACTACTACACACCAATTTTAATTGCCAATAACGACTTCTTAAAGAATAAGGAAGATGTGGCAAAGAGATTTATGCGTGCTTTTTCTAAGGGCTATGAATATGCAGCAGAAAATCCAAAGGAAGCAGCAGAAATTCTTGTTAAATTAAATCCAGAACTTGACAAAGACTACACAGTAAAGGCAATGGAATATATAGCTGACAAGTACAAAGACGATGCAAATTATTTTGGTGAAATAAATGCAGATAGATGGAATAATTTCTACGCTTGGCTATGGGAAAACAAATTAATTGACAAGGAAATTCCTAAGGATTTTGGCTTCACTAATGATTTTGTAAATCCTGAAAAATTAAAATGAGTGAAAAATTAGAAATTTTAAGAGTAGAGGATGTTGACAAGTCCTTTGGCGACAAGCTTGTCTTAAAAGACATAAACATTAAATTAAATAAGGGAGAGTTAGTTTCCCTTGTTGGAGTATCTGGCTCTGGAAAGACTACGCTATTTAACATAATAGCTGGTCTTTTAAAACCAGATAGGGGTAGAGTTTTTCTAAAGGGAGAAGATGTAACTGGCCTGGCAGGTAAAATTTCCTATATGCTGCAAAAGGACCTCCTCCTTCCCTACATGACAATCATCGACAATGTTTCTCTTCCCCTAGTTCTTCGTGGCGACAAGAAAAAAATTGCCCGAGAAAAAGTTCGCGGCTACTTTAAAGACTTTGGTCTTGAAGGGACAGAGGATAAGTATCCTTCACAGCTTTCTGGCGGCATGGCGCAAAGGGCAGCCCTTCTTAGGACCTATGTCTTTTCCAATGAAGTTGCACTACTTGATGAGCCCTTTTCTGCCCTTGATGCCATAACTAAGGCTTCCATTCACAAGTGGTATAAAAATATTATTAACGAGATGAAAATTTCTACGATTTTTATAACCCACGACATTGAAGAGGCAGTTAAGATTTCAGATAGAATATACATCATGGGGAAGAACCCAGGAACTATAATTGATGAAATCGAAATAAAAGAAGATTTTCAAGAAAATTTTTTCGAAGACAAAAAATTTATTGAATACAAAAAATACATTATTGAAAAACTTGATAAACTTATTTGAAACGAGGCATTGACCTCGTTTTTTTAAATAAAAATATTATCACAATCATTTTAAAACCCCTTTGATAATGTTTGCATATTATAGAAATTTTTATTATAATAAAGTTAAGTTATTGCAATTGTTTATTTAGAAAAAGGGGGAAAATTATGCAATATTTTGTAGATTTAAACAGCGACATTGGTGAATCCTTTGGCGCCTATAAATGGGCATGGATGCTGAAATAGTTAAGTATGTAACTAGCATCAACTGCGCTTGCGGTTATCACGCTGGCGATCCACTAATAATGGATGCAACTTGTAAGGCAGCTGCAGATAATGGCGTAGAAATTGGTGCTCACCCAGGCTATCCAGACCTAATGGGATTTGGCAGAAGAAAAATGGATATCAAACCAGAAGAAGCTAGAGCTTACATGCTTTATCAAGTTGGAGCACTTGCTGCTTTTGCAAAGGCTCACGGAAAGAAATTACAACACATGAAACTTCACGGAGCATTTTACAACACTGCTTGTAACGACGAAAAACTTGCTAATGCAGTTTTAGATGCAGTTGAAGAATACGATAGAGACTTAATCTTAATGGTACTTAGTGGATCTTACATTGCCAAAGAAGGCAAGAGAAGAGGACTAAGAGTTGCTCAAGAAGTTTTTGCTGACAGAGGATACAACGAAGATGGAACTCTAGTAAATAGATCACTTCCAGGTGCCTTCGTTAAGGATCCTAAAGATGCTATTCCAAGAGTTGTAAAGATGATTAAAGAAAATAAGGTTACAACTGCAGATGGCAAGGAAATTGACATTGTTGCTGATTCAATTTGCGTTCACGGTGACAACCCTGAAGCTCTTGAATTTGTAAAAAATATTAGAGAAGGACTAAAGGCAGAAGGCATTGAAATTAAACCTTTGTCTAGTTTCTTAAAATAAGGAGAAAAATATGGAAAAGAATAAAAATAATTTATCTGTTCTTTTAGGAGCAGCCTTTCTAATGGCAACATCTGCCATTGGACCTGGATTTATGACACAAACTGCTACCTTTACTACAAATATTGGGGCAGACTTTGCAGCAGTAATTTTAATTTCAATAATCTTTTCATACATAGCACAACTTAATGTGTGGAGAGTTATTGCAGTTTCTAAAATGAGAGGTCAAGATATTGCAAACAATGTACTACCTGGCCTTGGATATGTAATTGCCTTTTTGGTTGCTCTTGGCGGCTTGGCATTTAACATTGGTAATGTCGGCGGTGCTGGACTTGGACTTAATGTAATCTTTGGCGTTGATGTAAAAATCGGTGCAGCTATTGGTGGAGTAATTGGTATTATCCTTTTCTCATCTAAATCTGCATCTTCAATCATGGATAGAGTTACACAAGTTCTTGGTGCCATGATGATCATCCTAATTGCCTTTGTAGCAATTAAGACACAACCACCAGTTGGCGAAGCTGTAAAATCAGCAGTAGCTCCTGCAGGTGGATTTAATAGTATAGTTGCTCCAACACTTACACTAATTGGTGGAACTGTTGGTGGTTACATTATATTCTCAGGTGGACACAGACTTATTGATGCAGGAATCACTGGCGAAGAAAATCTTTCTCAAGTAACAAAATCAGCATCACTTGGTATTGGTGTTGCACTAATCGTTAGAGTTTTACTATTCCTAGCAATTCTAGGCGTTACAAAGATGACAAATGCACAAATTGATCCTGACAACATAGCAGCTTCTTCATTCCTAGCAGCTTCTGGCGTAATTGGATATAAGATTTTTGGTATTGTATTTGCAGCAGCAGCCTTCACTTCAGTAGTAGGTGCAGCTTACACTTCAGTATCCTTCCTAAAGACACTATTTAAATTCGTTGCTGACCACGAAAATATGGTTACAATTGCTTTTATAGTTATTTCAACTATTATGTTTATCTTTATTGGACAACCTCAAACTCTATTAATAGTAGTTGGAACATTAAATGGTTTCATTCTTCCTATAACTCTTGCAGTAATCCTACTTGCTTCTAAGAACAAGAAAATCGTTGGAGATTATGTTCACCCTAATCTTCTTTACATCTTAGGTTGGATAGTAGTTGCAGTTACTGCTTTCATGGGAGTTAAAACTGTAATAGGAAATGTTGGAAAACTATTTGGATAATTTAGGAGAATAAAATGTATGATAAAATAAAATTTCTAACAGCTGGTGATTCTGCTATTGTCATGGAATTTGGCGATACAATCGAAAAGGAAATCAATGCAAAGATTGCCGCAGTTGTTGAAAATTTAAAAAAGAAAAATATTGACGGAATTTTAGACATTTTGCCAACTTACAGGTCTATTTTAATCAATTACGATCCTGTAAAAATTTCTTATGGCGAAATGGTTGAAACCCTAAAGGGACTTAGCAAGTCTGACAAGGCTAATGAAAGTGACGAGGTTAGACTTATTGAAATTCCAACTCTTTATGGAAAAGAATATGGTCCAGACATTGATTTTGTTGCAGAAAACGCAAACCTAAGCGTTGATGAAGTAATAAAAATCCACTCTGGCACAGATTATTTAGTTTATATGATGGGCTTTATCCCAGGATTCACTTATCTTGGAGGACTTGACCCAAGGATTGCCACTCCAAGACTAAAGAGCCCAAGGCTAAAAATTGAGCCAGGTTCTGTTGGCATTGCAGGAAGTCAAACTGGAATGTATCCACTTGAATCACCTGGAGGATGGCAACTAATTGGAAGAACTCCACTTAAACTTTTCGATGATACTAAGGAGCCACCAGTATTTATTCAAGCAGGTGACTACATTAGATATGTCTCAATTAATAAAGAAGAATATGACAAAATAGAAAAAGAAGTGGAAAATGACACTTACAAAGTTTCCATAAAGAAAGTTAAGAGAGGTGATCTTCATGAGTAGTATCGATGTAATAAATGGTGGAATTCTTACAACAATCCAAGATTCTGGTAGATATGGCTATCAAGAATTAGGTATTCCTACATCAGGTGCCATGGATGATTACAACTTTAGACTTGCAAATATTTTAGTAGGAAATAAACTTGACGAAGCTGTACTTGAAATGACTTACTTTGGACCAACTTTAAAATTTAACGAAGAACTAACAATTGCAATAACAGGTTCTGATATGGCTCCAAAGATTAATGGACAAGCTGTTCCAATGTTTGAAACTATAAAGGTTAAAGCAGGGGACACTCTTCAATTTGGAAAAGTTGATGAAGGTATAAGGTCTTATTTGGCCTTTGGTGGTTCCATTGATGTGCCTGTAGTAAACGGCTCAAAGTCAACTCACATCAAGACAAAAATGGGCGGAATTAATGGTAGAGCCTTAAAACCTAAGGACGAGCTTAATATTATTAAGTCAAAGGAAAAAACTATGAGAAAGATTCCTGAAAAGTATCTTCCAAAGTTTTCACACTGCAATATTTTAAGAGTTGTCCTTGGACCTCAAGATGATTATTTCACAGAAAAGGGAATTCACGACTTATTTAGATCAGGTGGATACCAAGTTACTAAAGACTTTGACAGAATGGGAATAAGACTAAGAGGAACAGAAATTGAACACAAGGAAACAGCAGATATTATTTCTGATGGAACTAACTTTGGTTCAATCCAAGTGCCAGCAAATGGTCAACCTATTGTTCTTTTAGCAGACAGACAAACTACTGGAGGTTATACAAAAATTGGCAATGTAATTACGCCAGACCTTCACAAGCTTGCACAAATGACTTTCTTGGACAAGGTTCTTTTCCAAAAAGTTACTATTGAAGAAGCTCAAAAGTTAACTGTTGATTATAAAAATAAATTTGATGATATAAAGAAGGAGTCCATAATATGAAATTAAGTGAACTTGCAAAAATGCATCCAAGAGATGTTAGAGAACTCATAAGAAAGGGCGAAGTTGATCTTCCAACTTCAGGTATGAGTGAAGGATATTTGCAAGCTAACCTTGCTATCCTTCCAAAAAAATATGCCTATGACTTTTTACTTTTTGCACAAAGAAATCCAAAGCCATGTCCAATACTTGAAGTATTAGACGAAGGAAGTCCTCTTACAAAAATTATGGCTGATGGTGCCGACATTAGGACTGATGTGCCAAGGTATAGAATTTATAAAAATGGCGAATTTGTAGAAGAAGTTAAGGACTTAAAAGATGTATGGCAAGATGATTTTGTTACCTTTGTAATTGGCTGTTCCTTCTCCTTTGAAAAGGCAATGCTTGAAGCAGATGTACCTGTAAGACATATTGAAGATGAACACAATGTGCCAATGTATATTACAAATATTGCTACAGAGCCAGCAGGAATCTTCCACGGCAACACAGTTGTATCAATGAGACCAATCCCTTACAAGGACATTGTAAGAGCAACAACAGTTACAGCAAGATTCCCAGCAACTCACGGAGCGCCAATTCACATTGGAGACCCATCAGTTATAGGAATCAAGGACATTGACAAGCCAGACTTTGGCGAAAGAAGTGAAATAAAAGAAGGGGAAGTGCCAGTATTTTGGGCTTGTGGCGTAACACCTCAAGCAGTTGCCATGGCATCTAAACCAGAAATTATGATCACTCATGCGCCTGGTCACATGCTTATCTTAGATAAGAAAGATTCTTATGTATCAGTATTCTAAAAACTTTTAATACAAATTTTAAAAATCTGTCAGGGAAATGATGTGTACACATCAAAACTTGGCAGATTTTTTGTGTATTAAAAAACTATTTTGTTATATAATTAGATAAAGTAATAAATGAGGAGTGGTTTTATGAAAAAATTATTTAAAATATCTATTATTTTTCTAATTACATTTTTATTTTTATCAGCTTGTGGCAACAAATCTCTCTACTCTATGAAGACAGACACTTCAGATGAAAAGGGAGTGGAAAAAATAATAAATAAACTTGAGTGGAAGGAAAATAAATTGGGCGATCTTGAGCTTAAAGACAAGAGCCTTGAAATCAATCTGGAAAAGACTCCAAATTCTAGTAGAGATGAGAATACAAAAGAACTTTTTATAAATGGAGTTAATCTTTTAGTTTTAACTGATATCGATGAAGTGAATTACAATGGAGAAGACCTTGACTTTTCTGGCATTGATAAAGATTTTGCAAATGAAATTTTGACTATTAAGTATGACAAAAAGATTGAAGACTTGAGAAAAAGTGAAGAAGCATTTAATGAAGTTAATGAAAAATTAAAAAATGAAAAATTTGAAACTGGTGCTGTCCACTATGAGATGATGAAATAATTGATTAATTTTTTTTAGGGACGTCTTTTATGATATATTATTCTTAGATATTTTATAAAAGGATGATGGCATGGAAAATAAATATATAATAATTTTAAATCTCATAAATTTTATTCTTTACGGCATTGACAAGTACAAGGCTAAGCACGATTTGTGGAGGATTAGCGAAAAAACTCTTTTGACACTTTCAATCTTTGCAGGATTAGGAGGCTTTCTTGGAATGGAAATTTTCCATCACAAGACTCGCGAGAAGAAATTTTATCTTGCCAACCTCATTGGCATGGCTCTTACAATTTATTTAATAAAAAATTAAGGATGCAAAACTTGCATCCTATTTTAATGGTCAATTTCAGCTAAAATATCTCTATTGTCTAACATTTTTAAAATATTTTTTATGTCTAAAATTATTACATTTTCTCTTTTTAATTTTTCCTTAGTTTCCTTTTTCAAGAAAGAAGTGTTAATGAATAAGACTGGAGTTATGCCTTGGTACAAACCAGAAAATTTATTAACCAAAGATTTTACTTCAGATTCTGGCAAAACTTCAATATTATTGTATTTTTTTATTTCAAGTGCATATCTCTTCTTGCCTTTTTTAACATAAAAGTCAAAGGAAGCCTCATCTCTTGAATTTTTAAATCTCTCAACGCTGTAGCCTGTCCTCTCAAGGGATATTTGTGCAAGTTTTTCTGCTGTTATTTCTTTATCGAGACTTGAAAGTCCTCGCAAGAGATTTTGTGGGAAAATTTTAAAAATCCCTGTGCAAACTTCTCTGCCTTCTCCTGCAGTTTTATAGTCGAAACCAATTAACATGCCCTGGACTATTGTAAAGTGTCCATGAGCAAGGGAATTTCTTATGTGGCGAAGGAGGGAGTCAGTTTTTGATTCATTGTCGCCCTTGGTGAGAATTATTTTTTGTGAATGAGGACAAATTTTCTTTTCATAAAATTTTACAATGTCCCTATCTATGTAATCTAAGAAGGCAACATCCTTATTTTCTAAATTCATATAGGATTTTAGTATGCCAAAGACAAAATTTTCAAAACTAATAGAAGAAGTAAGTTCATTTTGTGGAGACTGAATTGAATTTATGTTGGGAACATACCAAAGGAGGTACTCCAAAGTTTTTGTCATCTCTTCTGTTAATTTAATAGGTTTATTTTCGTGATGAATTGAATAAGAAACTCTACTCTCGCACTCTTCAAATTCAAATCCAAATCTTTTTAAATTAGGAAGCATTGTCATCCTTCTTTCATTTTAATTATAAAAAAAGTATATCATAGATTCATTATTTTTATAATGTGATATAATTTGAATTGACATTTTAGTTAAAATTTTATTAAATAAAAATAATTGAAAATTTTATCGATATGGAGGACAAATGGAAAATTTTGAAAATAATTTTGAAAATATAGAAAAGAAAAAGAAATTTGTTCCAAGTATAGAGACTGAACTTAGAAGAAGACAAGTGTCTGTACCTGAAGTGACATATAGGGCAAGTGGAATAAACTTTATGGGCAAGAGAATAAAATCTCTCATGTTTACCAACGATATTCCCGTTATTGTCAACAACAATGCACAGGCAATTATGTCCGTCTATCCCTTTACGCCACAACTAAAAATAATATCAGCAATAATTGAAGTTGCATCAGTTCCTGTTTTTGTTGGAATTGGTGGTGGAACCACATCAGGATTAAGGTCAGTAAACATTGGGCTACAAGCAGAACTACTTGGAGCAGCAGGCGTTGTAGTAAATGCACCAATGTCAAATGAAAACATTGAACTAATTTCAAAGACCCTAGACATAGCAGTTATTGCAACAGTAATAACGAAGTATGATGACATAAAGGGCAAGGTAAATGCAGGAGCAAGAGTTTTAAATATTGCCGGTGGCAAAAATACAGCAGAACTAGTAAAATATACAAGAAAGATAGTAGGAAATGAATTTCCAATTATCGCAACAGGTGGTCACACAGATGAGCATATACTTGAGACAATAGAAGCAGGTGCAAATGCCATCACTTATACACCACAGTCAAGCTCCGAAATTTTTTCAGAAGTTATGGATAATTATAGATTTAACATGAAAGAAAAGGAGAAATAAAGGAGAAGAAATGGAATTTGGAATTTTATCAATAGTTCCTCCAATAGTTGCCATTGCCTTGGCACTAATAACTAAAGAAGTAATAACTTCACTATTAATTGGAATTTTATCTGGAGGACTTATCTACACTGGCGGAAATATTATTGCCGCCTTGGAAACAGTTTTTGATTTAATGGGAACTAAGCTAGGGGATAATGCCCTAATGCTAGTCTTTTTGACTATGCTTGGCTCTCTAGTAATGGTAATGAACATGGCAGGAGGATCCTTTGCCTATGGAAAGTGGGCAAGCAAAAAGATCAAGAGCAAAAAAATGGCTAAGCTTGCCACAGCTTTTCTTGGAATTTTAATCTTCATTGATGACTACTTCAACTGCCTAACAGTCGGCGCAGTTATGAAGCCAATTATTGACGAAAACAAAGTATCAAGGGCAAAACTTGCCCACATAATTGACTCCACTGCAGCGCCTGTATGTATTCTTGCACCAGTTTCATCTTGGGCAGCATCTGTAGTTGCAGTAATAGGAGATACTGGAGTAAAAAACCCAATGAGCGTCTTTCTTTCAACAATACCCATGAATGTCTACCCTATACTTACTCTTCTTTTAATCCTATATTTTTCAACAACAGATGTAGAAATGGGAGTAATGGAAAAGTATGAATTAAATGACACATCAAGAATAATTGAAAAAGAAGATGTGGGCTATGAATATTCAAAGAATGGAAGAGTTTATGATCTTGTAGTGCCAATTGTAGTATTAATTTTTGTCACAGTAATGATGATGCTAAAGACTGGAGGATTTTTCTCTGATGGAGTGGGAGCAGCAGCTGCCTTTGGCGATGCAAATGTAAACTTGTCCCTAGTAATAGGAGCCTTCTTTGCAATTGTCATTTCCTTTGTATTATATATTCCTAGAAAACTATTAAAGTTTGAAGAATTTATGAAGGGAATCGTAGAAGGAATGAAGACAATGGTATCTGCCATAGTAATTCTTTCCCTTGCATGGACTATTGGTGGCATAACAAGTGACGAATTTTTAAACACAGGATCCTACATTGCATCACTAATTTCTAACTCAACAATGCCAATGTGGCTTTTACCAGCAATAATTTTTGTGGTTGGAGCATTTTTGTCCTTCTCAACAGGAACAGCTTGGGGAACTTTTGGTATATTAATTCCAATAATGGTGCCAATCCTAATGCACACAGACCACATGCACTTCTTGACAGTTGTCCTTGCAGCAATTTTTTCTGGCTCAGTATTTGGAGATCACTGCTCACCAATTTCTGACACAACAATTTTGTCATCAGCAGGAGCAGGTTGTGACCACATAGCCCATGTGTCCAGTCAGCTTCCCTATGCAATTAGCGTAGGCTGTGCCTCAGCTCTTGCCTTCTTAATATCAGGCATAATAGGAAGGCCTGGACTTACACTTCCAATTGGAATAGTAATTCTTGCAGCAATTGTCTTTGTCCTAAAGAGAATGACAATAAATAAATATTTAAAAAATGAAAATTAATTTTTAAGGCTAACTTTTTAGTTAGTCTTTTTTTATAAAATTTTACAAAGATATAATTTTTGTCAAAAATTTGCCTTTAACTATTTAAAAAATTTGCAAAGTGGTATATATTTTAAAGAAGAAAGTAAGGGGTGCATTATGAGCTTTCAAATTGAAAAGAAAAATATTTTAGATTACGAAGTTGACGCAATAGTGAATGCAGCAAACGCTGAATTAAAAAGAGGCGGCGGAGTCTGCGGACAAATTTTTAAAGAAGCCAGTGACAAAGGCTTAGAAGAAGAATGTAATAAACTTGCACCAATAAATCCTGGCGAATCTGTTATTACAAAGGGTTATAATTTAAAATCAAAATACATAATTCATTCAGTTGGACCAATTTATTTTGATGGCAATAAAGGAGAAAGAGAAACCTTAGAAGCAGCCTATAGGTCTGCCCTTTCCTTAGCAGTGGAAAATAATTTAAAGAGCGTGGTATTTCCACTCCTATCATCAGGTATCTATGGCTATCCCCTTGATGAAGCAGCAGAAGTGGCAGTCTACACAATAAGAGACTTTATAAGGGATAAGGACCTTGATGTGACAATATCTGTCCTTAATGACAATGTAGTAAAAGTTTTGAAAAAGAAAAACAAAGAATGGATTGAAAGATAAAATTTCATGAAAATTTTTTAGAATGAAATGAGAAAAGGACCTGCAGAGCAGATCCTTTTTTTAGTATAACAATCTTTTTATTTCATTTCTCATTCTTATTTTGCCAGCGTGGTAGGCAACCTTGCCTGCCCTCTTTGGATTTAAGAGGGGTCTTAGTTTTATTCTTCTCCTTCTTCTTTTTGGCTTTATAAGTTTTATAAAGGCAATAAGTTTAATTAGGCTCTTTAATTTTTTCATATTTCCTCCTATTTTTTCTTCTTACTTGTTTTACTTGTCTTTATCTTATCTGAAGATTTTTTTGATTTTTCTTGTTTTGATGATTTTTTTGCTTTATCTTTTTTTGGTGAATTATTTTCTTCCTCGCCAAATTCATTATACCATTCTCTAGTGTGAACATCGCAGTGTTCCTTTGGAAGAGTCATATAGTCGTCAGGATAAATTCCGTAGTGGTCCTTGGCGTCATACTTTTCTTTTCTCTCGAAGCGAACTGTGTATAGGACTGACTCTGATGGGCAAAACTGCGTTGCAAGTTTATTGGAGTCCTTGCAAATTAAATATTTTTTAAACAAGTCGTCTTGCTCACTTGGCTCAGTGCCAGAAATATATTTTTCACTGTAAGATGCGCCTGCGTAATCGCTCATCTTTGTGGCAAGCTTGCCGCTCTTTGACGAAATTTTTCTCGTGACAATATAGGATGGGTCTTCGTCAAAATTTTCAGCCTTGCTCAAATTTTTTGTCATTGTGTTAAATAAATCGATTGCAGATGACTTATCTGATGCAAGAGAAATTTTTGGCGAGTCTGCTCCTAGCCAAAGGGAAATTGTGTGGCTCTTGTTAAATCCATTGACAAAATAATCTGAATTGACCTTGTTTTGTCCCAGGTAAGCGCCAGTTTCTGACTTGCCAATGTGGGCTCCCCTTGCGTTGCCCCTATCACTATTGGAAATAAATACATCCTTTAAAAGGTGAGAAGTCTTTTCGTCAAAAAGTTTTTTCTTCTTGTTGGAGTTGTCAATAATTATATTTCCACTTGGGTCTTCAATTTTTAAAATTGCCGTTTCTTCCTTGTAGACTCCGTCATTGGAAATTGTCTGATACATCTTTGATAATTGAGAAAGACTTATGCCAACTTGCATATTGCCAAGGGCAAGAGACTCCAAGTTTTCGTCATTTTTCTTTTTGTTGTCCCTGTGGTCTATAAAATAATCATCGCCATCTTCTCTTATTATTTCAAATTTTTTGAGGACATCTATGGCCTTGTCCTTTCCAATTTCCTTTAGGACTTCAGCTGCAATGACATTGGAAGAATTTTCCATGGCAAGGCGAAGAGTCATGAGACCCTTAAAGGAATCATAATAATTGTGTGGCCAAAACATTCCGTCAACAGTTGTTGGCACATCGTCATAAACATCGCCAAGAGTTTTTCCCTCCATAAGGGCAGGTAGGTAGACAGAAAAAGGTGTTAGAGCAGAGCCAGGCTGCCTGTAGGAGTCCGTTGCACGATTTAAAATTTTCGCATTCTTTGTCCTTACATCAAGGCCGCCAATTATTCCCTCAACGAAGCCACTGTCATTGTTGACAACAATAATGGCAGATTGTGGTTGCATAAGAGGGCTTGGGTTGAAGTCAAAATATTTATTTGAAATAATCAACTTGTCATTTTCAACTCTATAAAAGTCTGGATAGTCCTTTAAGTAGGCTCCGTCAATAATTAAATAATTGTTTTTAAGTTCTCCTGCACCTTCTTCAATTTTTAGGCCGCCAATTTCATAAGTGTTTAAAATTTTATTGTCGTCAATAATGTAGGCGTCTATGATGTCAATTTTTTGTACCAAGTCCTTGAAGTAAAGGCTCTTAATTTTTAAATCGCCATGAGAGGAGATGCTGTAAGATGATTTTGGAATAACCAAATTAAAATTCTCGTCTAAAATATTGTTGCGAGCAAAATATAAAATTTCGTCGCCAAAGATAATGTTGTTGCCTTCATCGAAGTTTAAGTTTAACATCCTGCTGCCGCCACTTGATGACCTATTTAACAAAAAGTTTTTGAAATTTTCGTACTTGTCTTCTAAGTCCTTTTGAATATTTTCATCAATTGTGGAGTAAACCTTGTAGCCGCCAGTGAAAAGTTTGTGCTCGCCTTCTTCCAAAGATGTCTTATAAAAATCAGCAAGGTACCTAGAAGCCTCTTTTTTTATGTAGTCAGTGGAATAGGTAGACATTGTGTGATTTTTAAAATTGCGAGGGTTTAGGGCGCTTACTATGTCATAATTTTTTGCACGTTCGTAGTCCTTGTCGTCAATGTAGCCAAGCTCGTGCATTCTCATTAAGACAGTTTTTTGCCTCTTAAAGGCGTCATCATTTAAAACCATGTATAAATCTTTTCCGTCAATTTCGCGAGTGCCAATGACCTTAAAATCTTCCTTTAAATATTCTTGGGGGACAGATTTAAAGGGCGAATAATTTGTTGGGGACTTTGGTATGCCAGCAAGAAGGGCAGCTTCGGCAATGTTAAGGTCCACTGCATCCTTAGAAAAATAAGTTTGAGCAGCTGCTTCAATGCCATAGGCACCTTGTCCCAAGTTGATTCTATTTAAGTAGGCTTCCAAAATTTCATTTTTGTCTAGGACATCTTCCACGCGAAGAGAAAGGTAAGCCTCTTGAATTTTTCTGCCAAGAGTTTTTTGGTTAGTGAGATAAACTGAACGCACCAGTTGCTGAGTTATAGTTGAGCCACCACGCAAAAGAGAGCGAGACTTTATATTTGCGGCAATGGAAGATGCTATTCCAATGGGGTCCAGACCCTTGTGCTTATAAAATCTGTGGTCTTCAATAGCTATGAAGGCATTTTTTACATTGTCGGGAATGTCATCTATGTCAATTAGTGTTCTATACTCAAGAGATTCAATTTTTTCAATTAAATTTCCCTCTTTAGAATAAATATAGGAGCTCTGATTAAAGGAAGAGCTCAAATTATTTAAGTCTGTGGCAGGAGTTTTTGAAATAATTGAAACGATAAGTGCTGAAAAAAATGAAATAATTAAAACAAAAATTAAAAGCAGAATTAAAAGTCCAATTTTAATTTTTTGACCCTTATTTAAATTTTTAAAATTATTTTTAAATTGTTGAAAATTTTTCATAGTTACTCCTTTTTTCAATTATAACATTTTAAGAAGATGATTACTATTATGTTAATTAGCTAAATAGTATTCTATTGGTTTTTTATTAAGTGATTGTAGTATAATGTTATTACATATAAGAATTTTATAAAAAATAATTTTAAGTTAGTAATGTAGTAAAATAAGGGTATAATATTATGACAAAGAAAGATAAGTTAATAAAAGATTTTAGAAGTGCTTCCGCAAAAAACAAATCATATAAAGATTTGGTAAAACTTGCAGGTTATTTGGATTTAAAAATTCAACAGGGACAGGGTTCTAGGTTTAAAATTTTTGATGCGAAAAATAGAAAATTATTAGAGTTACATAAAAAAAGTGAAGATCAAAACTTTAGAGAATATGAAATAAAATATATAAGAGAAATGTTAGATAAGCTAGGGGTGTAATATGAAATATTTAAAACACAATGGTTATATAGGAGACATTAATTTTTCTGAGGAAGATAATTTGTATTATGGCAAGATTCAAGGAATTTATGCAATAGTTGCCTATGATGGAAAAAATTTAGAGGAATTAAAAGAAGATTTTAAGGAAGCTATCAAAAGTTATGAAGAGGATTTTGAAACAGAAAAAGCTATAAAGAGTTTTGATGATGCTCTAGTAGTTTAAATTTTATGAGACAAGGCTATTGAAGCCTTGCTTTTTTTATGCAAAATTTTTTTAAAAGAGGAATTTGTCATTATGTAGTATAATGTAGTCATGGATAATGTTTATTTAGAGAATTTAAATTCAAATAAAAAATTAGAGAGAGTTATTATTGTTGGCACAAATATTGGCGCCTACCCTCACAGCCTTGAGACTTCTATGAAGGAGCTTAGTGACCTTGTCTTTGCAGATGGGGCAGAGGTTGTTGGTGAAGTTACGCAAAATATTTTAAAGTTCAATCCAAAATATTTAATTGGCTCAGGTAAGGTTGACGAGATAAAGGAAATGGTTGAGCTCTTAGAAGTTGATGCCGTTGTCTTTAACGACGAGCTTTCTGGCATACAAGTTAGGAACTTGGAGAAGAGAATAAAGAAAAAAGTAATTGACAGGACTAATTTAATCCTAGATATTTTTGGACTTCGTGCCACAACTTATGAGGCTAAGCTTCAAGTTGAGCTTGCCATGCTAGAGTATCAACTGCCTAGACTTCTTGGCATCGACGGATGGTCAAGGACTGGCGGTGGAATTGGTACCAGGGGACCTGGTGAGCAAATTATTGAAACTGACAGGAGAAGGTTAAAGAGAGAAATCGACAAGATTAAGGAGAAGCTTGACAAGGCAAAGAAGACTAGAGACACGACTAGGACCAGAAGACTTGATTCCAACATTCCCATTGTCTCCCTTGTTGGCTACACCAACGCAGGCAAGTCCACAATCTTAAATAGATTAAAGGATGAGGACTCAGGAGAGGTCTCTGTGAGAAATATGCTCTTTGAAACTCTTGACCCATCTTCAAGAAAGGCAAGGCTCCTTTCTGGTCGTGAGTTTATAATTTCCGACACTGTTGGTTTTGTTTCCAAGCTTCCTACAAAAATCGTTGAGGCTTTTAAGTCAACTCTTGAAGAAATCAAGTATTCTGATTTAATTCTTCATGTCATTGACGCATCAAGCGAGGACTTAGAAATTCAGTACAAGACTACTATGTCTATTTTAAAGGACATTGATGTCTTAGATAAAAATATAATCACAGTTTTTAACAAGGTGGATAAGGTAAATACAGAGGACATAAATCTTCCCCTAAAGGTTTTGCCAGAGAAAAAGATTTATATTTCTGCCAAAAATGACGAGAACATGGATGGGCTTTTAAAGATCATAGAAGACAATCTCAAGGAAAAATATTTTGATGTTAAATTAAAATTTGCCTACAGCGACACAGATTTACTCTACAAGTTAGTGGAAAAATTTGATGCAAAACCAATATATGAAGATGATGGAATTTATTTGGAATTAAAGCTCGAAGAAAGGGAATACGAAAAAGTAAAGGATTATGTTGTAAATGTATAATTCAATTTTAAAAAAGGGAAAAGCTGAAATTGAAATAAAAAAATCTATTTTCATTGGCAGAGCTTTTTTCGTAAAAAGTGAAGAGGAAGCACTTGAAATTTTAAAAGATGTAAAGGAAATTGAAAGGTCTGCAACGCACAACTGCCATGCCTACATTATTGGCGAAGATGGACTTACTCAGAGGTATTCTGACGACGGTGAGCCATCTGGCACAGCTGGAGTTCCAATGCTTGAAGTCCTAAAAAAAGAAGATATGAGAAATGTCCTTGTCATTGTCACTCGTTACTTTGGCGGCACAAAGCTTGGAGCAGGTGGACTTGTGAGAGCTTACACTGATGCAGTTGTAAAGGCCCTTGACCATGCTAAAAGAGTTGTTAGGAAAAATTTCACAAGGACAAAAATAATTTATGACTACACTTTTCACGGCGCTATAATTAATTTACTTGCCAATGAAAATTTT
The DNA here is from genome assembly GCF_001811425.1 of Peptoniphilus sp. HMSC062D09. Classification (NCBI taxonomy): domain Bacteria; kingdom Bacillati; phylum Bacillota; class Tissierellia; order Tissierellales; family Peptoniphilaceae; genus Peptoniphilus; species Peptoniphilus sp. HMSC062D09. The sequence continues at coordinate 24,417 of NZ_KV804704.1, forward strand.
AAAATCATTGAAGAAAATTACACAGATAAGGTTGAGGTCACAATTGACATTGGAGATGACAAAAGCATTTTAGACAAAATTAGAGACTTGACCTCTGCAAATTTTATAAGAGAAGACTTAGAAGAAATTGAACTTCCAACTATTGAGGGAAAAATTATTTATTAAAAACTAGGAGACATTATGGATTATAAAAAAGTTACAGAAGATTTAGTAAAATGGGTAGGAGACTACGCAAAAAAAGTTGGCGCCAAGGGATTTATTTTTGGCCTATCAGGTGGAATTGATTCAGCAGTTATTGCTGCCATAGCCAAAAGAGTTTTTCCAGACAATTCTCTTGGTCTAATTATGCCTTGTGACAGCATAGAAAAGGATAGAGAAGACGCCCTAAAGGTTGCAAAGGCAATAAATTTAGAGACAAAGACAATTGACTTGACAAGCACCTTTGAAGAGCTCATGAAGGCATCCTTTACATCAGAAAATAAGATGGCAAGGTCAAACATAAAGCCAAGACTTAGGATGACAACACTTTATTATTATGCCCAAGACCTTGGCTACCTAGTCCTTGGTCCATCAAATGCCAGCGAGTGGTATCTTGGCTACTCAACAAAATACGGCGACTCTGGTGCAGACATAATGCCAATTGCAAATATTTTAAAGACAGATATTTTTGAAATAGCAAAGGAACTTGGTCTTCCAGAATTTATAATAAATAAAAAACCATCAGCAGGCCTTTGGCAAGGACAAACTGACGAAGATGAAATGGGCTTTACTTATGAAGTTCTTGACGCCTACATCAGGGGAGAAAAAGTTCCAGAAAAAGAAATAAAAGAAAAAATCGACAGGATGCACAAAAACTCTTCTCACAAGAGAGTCATGGCTCCAAAATTTGAAATTTAAAAGGGTGAAATTATGGGAAATCATCAACTTAGAAACTTATCAATCTTATTGGTCATAATGGCAATTTTTGATTTGTATAAATATTTTACTTCTGAAATAATTATTTCAGACTTGATCTACAAATACATTTTTGTCATTGGAGTTTATCTAATAACTTGCTTCATTATTTATGTCATTTCAAGGAGAAATGAATAATGGCAAGAGATTATATCAAGCCACTAATAGTTTTTTATTTTTATTTATTTTTTGTGAGAAAATTTTTTATTTACAAGTTTGGGACCTATGAGGGAGAAAAATCAAAAATTGCCCTAATAGCCTTTGTCTTGTACATCTTAACTTACTTTGTCATAGAAAAAATAAAAAATAAAAAAGAAAATTAAAATTTACAAAAACATCACAATATTTTTACTGTTAATAAAAAAGTCTTTACTAAAATTTATTTAAGGGTGATGTAAATGTTAAAAGATAGAATTAAAAATTTATTTATACTGATAATTTTTATGATAATTTTTGATGGGTTTATTTATTACAAGACAGGAAGTTTGAGTCCTTCAACAATAAAAAATAACATTTTTTTCATTGGAGTTTATCTGATAACTTGCTTCATTATTTATGTGATTTCAAGGAGAAATGGTTAAGATGAAAGACTACATCAGAAATGCCCTAATCTTATTTATTTACTTAATCATTGTGAGGAGGTTTTATATTTACAAGTTTGGGACCTATGAGGGAGA
>NZ_KV804704.1:26147-92537 GCF_001811425.1 Peptoniphilus sp. HMSC062D09
AAATAAAAAATAAAAAAGAAAATTAAAATTCGTTTAAAATTTATAATTTGGAGGTTTAAAATGAAGAAAAAATTTTTAATTGTTATTGCTGTTGCTTTAGCTTTTATAAGTTTATCAGCATGCACAAAAAAGATTAATAGTGCAGAAGAAAAAAATAAAAAAGAAATTGCGGAAAATATGAATCAAAGTAAAGAAGCTGACAAAAAATCTAATGAGCTATACCTTGTTGACAATGGAAGTCAAAAAGGTTCTGCTTTCCAACAAGAGCGCTCTTTAGAAAAGTCCAATGGAAGTGAAGTGAATTTTTGGATAAAAAACAAGGGACTAAATTCAGTAGAAATTAAAATTAATGGAGAATACCCTGTAATTGTTGAAGCTGGAAAAGATGGAGAGACTTCTGCTCCGATAAAAAAAGATAAAGTTGATTATAAATTTTTAGCTAGTCCTACTGAAGGTGGAGAAATCGATATAGATTTTAAAATTGTTCAAGGGAATTAAGTAAAAAATAAAAAGGAAGTAAAAAAGTTCTTGACAAATAATTTTCCTGTGCCTATAATACTTTTTAATAAAATAATAAATGCGAAGAAAGAGAAAAAGGTATTTAATAAGTCTCAAAGAGAGTGGGGATGGTGAGAGCCCACAGACAAGTTAGTATCATATATTCACTCTAAAGCATGAAGATTGAAAACAAGTAGATCTTCACGGCAGTCACCGTTATCATGGACTAGAGATTGTTAGATCTTTAATGAGGAAATATTTATATTTCGAACTTAGGTGGTACCGCGAATCCTTCGCCCTATATGGGGTGAAGGATTTTTTTATTATTTTAAATAATTTTTTTGGAGGACAAAAATGAAAAATTTAAAGAAAATGGTAAAAGTTATTGTATTAGGTGCCCTTGCTGCATCACTTGTTGCTTGCAGTGGAGACAAAAAGGCAGAAAAAGAAGATGGAAAAATAAAAATTGGAGCCATTCAGTATATTGAACATGTGTCCCTTGACAATGCCCTAAAGGGTTTTGAGGACAGGTTAAAGGAAGAAGGCATTGAGGCAGAAGTTGAAGTGGAAAATTTGCAAGGCGACCAAGCTTTAACTACTACTGCACCAAAAAAATTTGAAGGCGAGGACTACAAATTAGTTTATGCTATTTCTACTCCAGCTGCACAGGGAGTAAAGACTGCTCTTCCTAATAAAAATATTGTCTATTCAGCAGTTACTGACCCAGTGGAAGCAGGACTAATTGAAGCACCAGATAAAATTACAAACATCACTGGTGTTAATGATGCAGTTTCTGCCAAGGCTCAAATCGAATCCTTCTTAAAAATTTATCCTGACATAAAAACTATAGGAACAATTTTTTCAACTAATGAAGCCAATTCAAAGGTACAAGTGGAAGCTTTAGAGAAGGCTTGCCAAGAGCTTGGACTTAAACTTGAAAGTGTTGGAATAAATAATATTAACGACATTGGTCAAGCTCTTTCAACTTTAACTGGAAAGATCGATGCCTACTATGCCCTAACAGACAACACAGTTGCCTCAGCTGGTCCAATCGTTGCTGAGCACTTGTTAAAGGACAAGGTGCCATCTATTTCAGCAGAAGAGGGACAAGTTTCTAAGGGACTACTTATGAGCGAAGGCGTTGACTACTATGAACATGGAAGACAAGCAGCCGACCTTGCCATAAAAATTTTAAAAGGCGAAGACATTAAAAACATTCATGCAGAAGACAACAAGACTTCCAAGAAAAAGGTAAATGGAAAAACTGCAGAGGCTCTTGGACTTGACTTAAACAACGAAAATTTAAAGGATGCTGAAATTTTAAAATAATTTCGCCAAGCATAAATTAAATTTTAAAAACTAAATAAAAAAATTTTTGGGAAAAATAAAAAAAGGCTTGACTTTGTTTTGCTACTAGATTATAATCATTTTAATTTAATAAAAGCGTTGAAAGAGAAAAAAGAATTTTTGATGATTTAAGAGAGTTGCCGTCTGGTGCAAGGCAATACACAAAAGTTTAATATACACTCTAAAGCTTATTTGTTGAAATTAGTAGGCAAGTACGGAAGCCACCGTTAACTGAGGCTAGAGGTTGTTAGACCTTAAAGTGAGGTAATCTTTTTAGATTATAAAATCGGGTGGTACCGCGAAGTCAGTCTTTCGTCCCAATGTGGATGAAAGACTTTTTTTATTTTATGGAGGTTTTTTATGAAATTTAGAAGAGTATTTGTTTTAGTTTTGTTGTCACTTTTTTTAGTTTCTTGCTCAGGGGGTAAAAATGAGAAGCCAGTGGAAGAAACTGCAAAGGAAAGTGGAGAAGGGGCAAAAAGAATTGGCGTAATTCAAATTGCCGACCACATTGCCCTTGAAAGAGCGAGAAAGGGTTTTGAAGATGAAATAAAAAATACAAACCCTGATGTTGAAATTATTTCAAAAAATGCCAATGGAGATTTGACAGTTGTCCCATCAATTATTAAATCTTTTCAAGATAAAAAAGTTGATTTAATTTACGCAATAGCAACTCCAGCAGCACAAGGTGCAAAGAATGGCGAAAAGGAAATTCCAATTATCTTTAACGCAGTAACTGACCCTGAAAGTGCAGACCTATTAGAGAACTTAGAAGAGCCTGAAGGAAATATTACAGGCGTTAGCGATTACTTCTCCATAGAAGCACAACTTGAAGAAATGATAAGTATTTTCCCAGACATTAAAAATGTTGGCGTAATGTTCTCTACTAACGAAGCCAATTCAAAATTCCAAATAGAAGAATTAAAAAAGGCAGCAGCAGGCTTTGGACTAAATGTAGTTGAAGTTGGAGTAAATAATATTAACGATGTATCAACGGCAATAAAGACAATCGAACCAAAGATTGACATCTTCATGGCAATTACAGATAACACAGTTTCATCTGCATCAACAATTATTGCTGAATCTTTAAAGGAAGCAAAAATCCCTTCCTTTGCATCAGAAGAAGGACCTGTTGAAAATGGAATCTTAATTAGTGCAGGCGTTGACTATGTAGACCTTGGAAAGAAAGCAGCTGGCATGGCAAGTGAAATACTTGGCGGCAAAAAAGTTTCTGAAGTTCCAGTAGTATTCTCTACAGACACTAGAAAAGTTGTAAACAAAAAAACTGCTGATGCACTTGGACTAAGTGAAGACGATAATTTAATGAAGGACGCAAAGGTCGTTGAATAATAAAACACACAAAAATTTTTAGGAGGAAGAAAGTTGAATTCAGTAATAATGGAATCCATTGTCACAGGACTTATATTTTCCATATTGACAATAGGAGTTGTAATAACCTTTAAAATTTTAGATTTTCCAGATATGTCTGTGGAAGGGACCTTTCCACTGGGAGCCTTTGTCTTTGCAAAGATGCTAACCCTTGGGACCAACCCACTGCTTGCAATGTTAGTTTCACTTATTGCAGGTGGTCTTGGCGGATATATAACTTATGTTTTATTTAGAAAATTTAAAATTCAGGCAATCCTTGCAGGAATTTTGACCATGACATTTTTATATTCAGTTAATTTAAGAATTACTGGCACGCCAAATGTTACCTTCTTTGATTACAAAACTGTTTTCCAACTTTTTGAAAGCCTACCAAAGATTGTAATCCTAATTATTATAACTTTAATAATAAAAATTGCCTTGGACTGGTTCTTAAAAACAGAAAAGGGATATTTGCTTTTAGCGACGGGAGACAACGAAACTCTCGTAAAGTCTCTTGGCAAAAACCCAGACAAGTACATTGCCATAGGTCTTATAATTTCAAATGCACTTGCAGCCTTAGGTGGAGCCTTAATGGCACAGTCCAATGGCTACGCTGACATTACCATGGGTCAAGCTATTATCGTATCAGCACTTGCATCAGTTATTATAGGCGATGCCTTTTTGAAAAGTGCAAACTTTTTAAATAGAACAACAAGAGCAATTATAGGAGCAATAATTTATAGAATAATCTACGGTATAGCCCTTTACATTGGACTTGCTCCAAGTGATTTAAAGGGAATAACTGCAATCATCGTAGTATTCTTTATAGTTTATAACAATGTCTCATCTAAGGGACTAGCTGTATTAAAGGGAAAGAGGGAAGAAAATGCTAAAAATTAAAAACATATCAAAAACTTTTTACAAGGGAATGGAAGAAGAAAACCAAGTATTTGATAACTTTTCCCTTGAAATCGAAGAAAATAAGTGCGTTGCAATTTTGGGACCAAATGGCTGTGGCAAGTCTACACTATTTAATATGATTTCTGGTTCACTTAATCCAGACTCTGGAGAAATTTTATTAGGTGATGTTGATATTGCAAAATTATCTGAAGACAAGAGGGCAATAGACATTGGAAAGGTAAACCAAGACCCATCAAAGGGAGTTTGCCAAAGCTTAAATATTTTAGAAAATATGTCCATGGCTTTTAAGAAGGGCAACAAATTTACCTTCAAAAAATTAATCGACAAGAACAACAATGAAAAAATAATTGAAAAACTAAAGTCCATTGACCTGGGTCTTGAAAACAAATTAAAGACACAAGTAAAATTTTTATCAGGTGGACAAAGACAATCCCTATCTCTATTAATGGCGACAGTAAAAAAGCCAAAAATACTTTTACTTGATGAACACACAGCAGCCCTTGACCCAAAGACCTCAAAGTTAATCATGGATAAGACTAATGATTTAATAAAAAAAGAAAAGATTACAACCCTTATGATCACTCACAACTTGAAAAACGCCATAGAATATTCAGACAGAATAATAATGCTCAACAAGGGCAAAGTTGTCCTAGACATTCTTCCAAGTGAGGTCACAGAAGAAGAATTAAATAGAATTTACAACGAAAAAATTGAAGAATCAAATAATATAGAATCAGAAAGATTAAAAAGCATAGAAAATATGAAACAAATAGAAAAAATTGCATAAACCTCATAAAATAATTGCATGGAAAAAAGTCCTACCCGACAAAAGGTAGGACTTTTTCCATAATATAAATTTTTATTTTAAAGTGAGAGTAAACTCGTCACCAATTTTTTGTTCTCCAATAGGCATTTCTTTGTCATAGCTGTGGACTGTCACTCTGTATAATTGGCATTTTAGTGTTTTGATTTCATTTAAAAGTTCATCGGCAGTAACTTTGCTAATGACTGGTGAAAAGTATAGGTTGGATTTATTTTTCTCTGCTTCGCGAGTTTCAAAATAAACAAATTTATCTTTGGAATCTCTTGCTTTTATTGAATAAAGATATCCATCTTCGGAATCAGGATAGGTCAATACTATTTTTTGTGAAGCTGGGCTTGTAGCAAGGCTTTCAATGACAATGTTATTTGTATCTGGAATAGTAAAGTCCTTTGCTATAAGATTTTTCTTCATTTTCATTTGTGACATATCTATATTTGTTGAGAGAGTAATTTTTTTCTCGTTTCCTAAAAATTCATCAAAGGAAAATTCTAAATTAACTTTGCCTTCTTTTGGCAATGAGTCTTCCAAAATATGTTCAAGAGTATAGACATTTACTTTTTTATCTTCAGGTAAAGTATATCCAGAGGCACTGTAGCTAAGAATATTATTTTTCTTGCCATTAACCTTAAGTTCAGTTAAGTTAACTTCTCCAGAGAGCATTTTTTCTGAGTCATTTAAGCTCAAAATTACAGTGTATAATTTATTATCTTCAATAATAAATTTATCAAAAATATATTTTTTGCCATTTATTTCAAAAGCTTCATTTAAATTTACGCTGTACTTATCAACTTCCCTTGAAAGTCCCATGGCATTAGATAAAGTAATTTTAAAGTTACTTGCTAATTCTCTTGTCTTGGCAAAGACATAGCCACCGGATGTGTAATTTGTTATCCCCAAAACTAATATAAGAGATGCTGCTATTGCTACCACTTTTTTATTAAACTTATTTTTCTTGTTTTTTATTTTTAATGATCTCACAGTTCTTTTTAGATTTTCTCTTTCAAAATCATTAAGAGGAACTTCTTCGTATTCAATTTTCATGTCGTTTAACTCATCATATATATTATTTTTCATAAAAATTTTCCCTCCATTTTTTTAAAAAATTTCTTCCTCTGCTAACTTTTTTGTAGGCATTTGCTGTGGAAATATTTTGCTTTGACGCTGCCTCTTTATAGGAAAGACCATGGATAAAAATATTTTTAAAAAGTTTTTTGTCTTCGTCATTTAAAAGTGAAAGGATTTCTTCTATTTCTAGATTTGAAGATAAATCTGAATCCACAATTTTTGAATCTTCATCTAATCTAAGGCTTTCAAATTTAATTTCTTTTCTAAGAATATCTATGGCTCTATACTTAGCAACAAGGGCACACCAATTTTTAAAAGTAGACCTACTTGGGTCAAAGTATTTAATATTTTGCCATATACTTAAAAGTGCGTCATTCATGGCTTCTTCCCAAAGGTTTGGATATTTCCAAAGCGTTTTTGAAATAACTCCCTTTAATATTTTTCCGTACTCTTCAATAAATATATAAAGGGCATCTTCATCTTTATTTTTTAGCCTTTCTATCAAGTCTTTATTATCCATATTTCCTCCTTCACTAATATATTCGTGATAGAGATAATAATTCTGACAAATTTTTAAAATTAAAATTTATGAAAAATAATTTTGAGCACAAAAAAACTACTTTGGCTTAACCAAAATAGTTTTTTTAAATTAATATTTAAGTTCCTTGCTTGAATAGATTGTGTAAGTCAAGACAATCATCAGTATAAAGATTACTGCATTTGCTATTATGCCAAATAGGTTTAGGTCTGCACTGACAAAGCTATAAGGTCTAAAGGCTTCGTTAGGGAAGTAAGATACAACCATGCCAAAGACATCGCCCATAACTTTTCCAACAATTGTAAGTAGTACAATTAAGAATACAAATAGTGCAGCTACTGCATCTTGGTGTAGTGAAGATTTTGACATTGAAGAGAAGAAGTAGCCAATGGACATAAATACTAGACCTGAGCCAAGTAGTCCAACGAAAACTTTTACTACTGCTTCAAAAATTTCAAAGCTTGTTATTTCAGCAGCATCACTTGCTCCAATTCCTATGGAAGAGATTCCAAGGACAAGTCCAACTGTTGCAAGTCCCATAATTATTAAAAATAAGATGTAAGTCAACAAGTTGGCGGCAATTTTTCCTGTTACGATTTCTGATTTTGAAATTGGGTTTGAATAAATGTATTCAATGTTGCCTGAGCTTTGTTCCTTAGCAATGGAGCTTGCTCCAAGTTGCATTGCAAATACAAATATTAAAACTGCAAGGTAATGGTAAACAAGGGCAATGTAATCGCCAATATTTACTATGTCCATACCTTCATAAACTCCCAAAATATTTCTAGTTGGCTCGTTAAAGCTTTCCATAACTGAATTAAATAGTGAGTTCATTTGTGACTCTGCAAGGAAAGGATAGAAGGCAAGCATAAGTCCAAGTAAAATTATTAGGACGATTGCCCAAGATATCATCTTTGCAAAATTTGATTTAAATTCCATATTAAATATCATCTTTATCCTCCTTTAGCCTTGTCTCTTCTGTTGCATTAAAGACGCCTTCATCAGAGGTTTTAAAAATAATTGTATCGTCTTTTCTATTTTCTTCTGAACTGTCGTGGAAAATTTCTGTATTATCAACAAAGTTTTCTTCTACTTTAGGCTCAGCTTCATTAATTGTTTCTGCTTTTTCAATTTCTAATTCAGGAGAAACTTCTTCTTTTATTTCAGGAGATTTTTCTTCTCCAAGAACAACTTTATCTTCATCGACAAAAAGATTTGTCTTTGTGTTGTGAATTACATCTTTTTCAGAATTTTCTACATTGACGCCTTCTACTTCAGAAAAATTATTTTCTGCATCGCTAATTTTTATTGTGCTTTCTGTCACTCCATTAACTTCAGAAGTTTCAAGACTACTTGCAGAAATTTTTTCTGTAGGAGTCTCTTCTACATCTTTTACTGGAGCAGGAGCTTTTCTTCTAGGAAGCTTTGCATTTTCTCCCTTGTAGTAAGCATTGACCTTGTCAGATAATTTTGCGTCTTCAAGTACATAATTTTCAAGGGCTTCTTCATAGATCACCTTTGAAAGTTCAGGAAGAGCTCCATCATAATAGAGGATTGTTTCATCTTCCTCATCCTTAATAATTCTTGCGCCAATGGAAGTAAAGTAATTTAAATTTCCTCTGTAAGAGTCAATTTTTAAAACCTTGTCTCCAGCTGCCTTGACATTATTGTATTCAGTGTCTTGGATTTTTCCATCAGACAAGTAGGCAATTCGTGAAGAATATTTTTTTGCCTCTCTAAGAGAATCAGAGAGTAGTAAAACAGTCAAGCCTTCACTTTCATTTAATCTCTTTACATGAGAGAAGAGTCTATCTATATCCTTTTCTTCTAAAAATTTTGCTGGAGAGTCTAAAATTAAAAGTCTTGGTTTTATAACTAAGGCATTAATAAGAGCAAAGAGTTTTCTTTCTCTATCTCTTAGGTCGCAAATGCGAAGGTTTGAATTAAATTCAAAATAATCACAAAGGACATCAATGTCTTCTGTGTTAGACAAACCATGTGCGCTAAGTGTCTTCTTAAGTAAAGCATAAGATTTTATCTTTGAATCGAAAATCATATCTTCAGATACGAAGGACACAGTTTCTTTTATTTCTTTTGATTCCTTAAATGAATCCATATCATAAACCCTAATAGATCCACTACCAGGTTTTAAGTATCCCATTATAATTCTAGCAAGAGTTGTCTTTCCGGAGTTTTCTGTTCCAAGAAGAGAGAAAAATTCGCCATCTAAAATTTCTAAATTTAAATTTGATAAGACTTTTTCCTTGCCCTTGCGTTTTGTCAGGTCATTTATGACGATGGCACTCATACTATTCACCTCTTTAATAATTGATAAACTCATTATACAATAAAAAATAGCTAAATAAAAGGATAGAAAAATTATTGAAAAAGGAGCTTGTTTTTTTGGGGGAAAAGTAATATCATAGTAAATGAATAAAGCAAGCTAAAAATAATTTCTTGATTATTTAGGGGGCATTATGAAAAAGAAAGTTTTATCTTTAATCTATCTAACAAGTTTTTATTTGGGTATATTGTCATTACTTGTAATGTTAATAAGTGTTTTACCTGGTATGATAAGAGGAAAATTATTTATTGATAATGATACTTTAATGCGCTTCTCTATAATATTATTATTTTTATTGGTTCTGGCATATCTAGTTGTTTTATCGATAAATGGAAATGAAAGAAAAATATTATTAAAAATAACAGAATATATTTCGATTTTCGTATATATATTCTTTATATTTTTCATTTTTATCAGAAATATTAATTATAATTATCCAACAGTTAATGTGATTCCATTTAAATCAGTTATAAATTATTTTTATGATTTTTTGACTTTAACAAGTAAACTAAATTATTTTTCTTTTTTTAAATTTATTATATTTCCAATTATTTATCTAATTCCAGTTTTTATTTTTATCAAAACTAAATACCATAGAAATTACTATATATTTATTTCAATTATTATTATTTCGTTAGAAGTGGTGAAATTCTTTTTATACAAAAGCTTTAATTTAGACAATATCTTATTAGGTTTATTATCTGCTATTATTACAGCTGAAATTATTTGTAAAATTCCGTTTAAGTTAAATTTAGGAGGTTTTAATGATAAAAAGGTTTTGTAAGAAATTTGTTTTAATATCAATTATGATATTGATTTGTTCTTCTAGTGTATTTGCTACAAGCAATGAAATCGTTGATGGAAAAAAGGAGAGTGATGATGGTATCTTTAATTGGGCGAGTAGAGAAGATAGAATGAGCTCTGACGGTTCATTTGATTATTCCTTTTATCAAGGACTAGCTTCTGATAAATTCACATTAACTAATAGTTATACGACAATTTATTGTAATTCTACTTATGAAGGAACTACTTTTACACCAGCGTTTTCTATTTCTTTATATGAGAAAGCGTATAGAAATTGGTCATACCACTATGTTGGAGAAGAAAGTATGTCTTTAAATGGGTCAGATCGTGCTCACTTTAATAATTTACATTATATAGATGGAAAGTATTTTTTTAGAATGGACACAGATTTAACGAGGGGAGTCGATTCTCCGATACATGGATATGGAGAAATATCCAATTTTGGGGATAGGATATAAAATAAATATTCTATAGTTTAATTTGAAAATTTAATTTAAGCGGTAAATAATAGTGTTAGTCATAAAGATTAGCACTATTTTTTTAATTTACATACCTAAGCTTTCTAATTGTGATATAATTTTACTTTGAATGGAGGTTTTCTAATGAAACTTGGAATCGTAGGACTACCTAATGTTGGTAAGTCAACTTTATTTAATGCCCTAACAAGTGCTGGTGCTGAAGCTGCAAACTATCCCTTTGCAACTATTGAGCCCAATGTTGGGGTTGTAAATGTACCTGATGAACGATTAGACGTGCTTGCAAAGTTGAGCAAGTCAGAAAAAATTGTTCACACTAATATAGAATTTTATGACATAGCTGGTCTTGTTAAGGGTGCCAGCAAGGGCGAAGGACTTGGAAATCAATTTTTATCAAATATTCGTGAAGTTGATGCCATTGTCCATGTAGTAAGATGCTTTGACGATGAAAATATTATTCACGTTGACGGCTCTATCGACCCTCTTCGTGATATTGAAAATATAAATTTGGAATTAATTTTTTCAGACCTTGAACAAGTGGACAACAGATATGGCAAGGTAGTAAAAAAAGCTAGAGCAGAAAAATCTCTTGCCAAGGAAAGAGATCTATTGGAAAAAATAAAATTAGCCTTGGAAGAAGGAAGACCTGCAAGAGAAGTTGAACTTGACGAGGAAGAAGAAAAAATCATAAAAAATTATTCTCTCCTAAGTGCAAAGCCTGTCATCTATGTCTGCAATGTGGCTGAAGAAGACATAAACAAGGAAGACAATGAATATGTAAAAAAAGTTAGAGCCTATGCAGAAAAATCTGGCGACGAAGTTGTTGTCATCTCTGCAGAAATCGAAGCAGAAATTGCCGCTCTTGACCAAGATGAAAAGGAACTCTTCTTGGAAGAACTTGGTCTCGATTCCTCTGGTCTAGACAAGTTAATTAAGTCTTCCTACAAACTTTTAGGCTTAATTTCATTTTTAACTACGGGCGAAATGGAAACTAGGGCTTGGACTATTAAGAAGGGCTCAAAGGCTCCAACAGCTGCAGGAAAAATCCACACAGATATGGAAAGGGGCTTTATTAAGGCTGACACTGTTAGCTACAAGGACTTAGTTGAGTCAGGTTCAGTTGCTGTGGCAAGAGAAAAGGGACTAATAAGAAGTGAAGGTAAGGATTATGTCGTAGAAGATGGCGATGTAATTGTATTTAAATTTAATGTATAGGTGATTTATGATTAAAATGGTTTCTATGGATTTAGATGAAACTCTTTTGACTACAGATAAGGTCATTACAGAGAGTTTTGAATCCTTTGTAAATAAACTAAAATCAAATAATATTATTCCAGTAGTGGCAACGGGAAGAGAATACTATTCTGCCCATAAATTTGTGGGAAATAAGGTAGACATAGATTTAATTTGCAACAATGGAAATGTAATTAGAGATAATTTATCTGGCAAGGTTCATTATGTAAATCCAATTAGTGACGAGGACTTAAAGAGGGTCATGGCCTTTGATGACAATGACAAAGTCTTTACATCACTTCACATCCAAAGAGATGATGGCATTGATCTTGTCTACAAGAAAAAGAATTTTACAAATTTTGAGGGCACTTATGTTGACGCCTTTAGGGGAAGAAATCTAGGATTAGATGATTTCGACAACTTAGAGGGCAATCCTCTTTCCATTGTCTTTGCAGGAAGCCATGACGATTTAGTAAGCCTTAGAAATAGGATGAGAGACGAAATTTCTGATAGATTTAATTTTCACATTATGAAGATTAGGAGAGAGCCAAAGTGGATGCTGGAAGTCTTGCAAAAATCTGGCGACAAATTTTATGGCGTAAAAAAATACGCAGAAATTAGGGGAATTGACTTAAAAGATGTTGCAGCAATTGGCGACGACTCCAACGATGTAATGCTTATAAAGTCTGTTGGCCTTGGCATTGCCATGAAAAATGGCGTTGAGAGACTAAGAGAAGCGGCCGATGTGGTGTCTGACTTTGACAACAATAGTGATGGAGCAGTAAAAATTTTAGACAAGGTTTTATTTGGTGATTAAATGAATATTAACTGGTATCCAGGTCACATGAAAAAGACCATTGAGGACATAGAGGAAAAATTAAAACTCGTGGATTTTGTAATCGAGATAATTGACTCTCGCATTCCCTATTCAAGTAGGAACCCTCTCTTTAAGGACCTTTTAAAAAATAAAAAGAGACTTTTAATTTTTAATAAGTCTGATTTATCAGATCCAAAATTAAATGAAGAGTGGATGGAAAAAATTACTGACGAAAATAATTTTGCCATATCTTACAATGCCATGAAGCCCAATGTAAATTTAGTTGTAAAAAAATCAGAAGAACTCATGGCAGAGGAGATAAAAAAATACCAGGACAAGGGTCTAAAGAAAGGTCCACTTCGTGCCATGATTGTGGGCATACCCAATTCTGGCAAGTCAACTTTTATAAATTCAATTTCTGGCACGAAATCTGCAAGAACTGGCAACAGACCTGGAGTTACAAAGACAAATCAGTGGATAAAGATTCACTCAAAGCTTCATCTCCTAGACACGCCAGGAGTTTTGTGGCCAAAATTCGAAGAAAAAGTTGGACTTAACCTTGCCTTTACTGGTGCCATAAAAGATGAAATTATGGATAGGGAAACTCTAGCCTTAAAATTAATTGAAAAATTAAAAAATATTGCACCAGCTTCTCTTGAAGAGAGATATAAAATTTCTGACATAAAAGAAATGTCGCCCCTTGAAATTATGGATGAAATTGGAAAAAACAGGGGCGCCCTTATGCGTGGGGGTCTCATAGATTATGAAAAAGTTTCTGGAATTATCTTAGATGAATTTAGAAAGGGAACTCTTGGAAGAATAACTTTGGAGGAGCCCAATGAATTTTTATAATTTTGAAAATGAATATTACGAAAAGGGCTACAAAAATATCTGCGGCATTGACGAAGTTGGCAGGGGTTGCCTCTTTGGCGATGTAGTTTCCTGCGCAATTATCATGCCCAAGGATGACTTCATCGAGGGAGTAAATGATTCAAAAAAACTTAGTCCCAAAAAGAGAGAAGAACTCTACCCAAAAATTTTGGAGTCCTGCCTTGCTGTTGGCATAGGAAGAGCAAACCCAGATATAATTGACAAGGTAAATATAAAAATGGCGACACACATTTCCATGATAAATGCTCTTGAAAATTTGCGCGACAAGGAAGGCAAAAAAGTTAGTGCTGATTGTGTCTTAATAGATGCAGAGACAATTGAAACTGGAATTTTTCAAAAGGCAATCATTAAGGGCGACGAGTCCTGCTACTCCATTGCCTGTGCCTCTATAATTGCAAAGGTCTATAGGGATAATCTTTGCGACAAGTGGGCAGAAGAATATCCTCATTACGGCATCGAAAAGCACAAAGGCTATGCCACAAAGTATCACAGAGAGGCACTTAAGGCTTATGGTCCAACAGAAATGCACAGAAAATCTTTTTTGAAGAATATAAAATCATGGTAGGACACAATTTATTTTTTGGAAATCGTGGAGAGGACATTGCCACAAAATTTTTGGAGCAAAAGGGCTATGTAATATTAGAAAGAAATTACAGGGCTCTAGGGACAGAGATTGACATTATAGCAAGGGGCAAGGATGAAATTGTTTTTGTTGAAGTGAAGTCTCGTAACTCAAGAAAGTATGGCGACGCCTACGAAGCTGTCACTGAATTTAAAATGCAAAACATTATTCAAACTGCCACTGCATATATTATGGAGAAAAATCTTTTTGACATAATGGTGCGTTTTGACATAATTGAAATTTATTTTAGGGAAAAGGAAATCAATCACATAGAGTCGGCATTTATGCTTTCATAAACTAGGTTAAGCCTAGTTTTTTTATTTGCAATAAATATTTGATTATTAAAGAACTTGTGTTATTATAGTTAATAGAAAAAAACATAGTAATTTTGTATGAATTATTTTTTATAAATGGAGGAAGTATGACAGAGTTATTAAGAGTAGAAAATTTAAGTGCAGGCGTGGAAGATAAGGAGATCTTAAAAAATATAAATTTAAAAATTAATTACGGCGAAGTTCACGTAATTATGGGACCAAATGGTTCAGGTAAGTCCACACTTGCCAATGTAATTATGGATAATCCAGTTTACAATGTGACTAGCGGCAAAATATTTTTAGATGGCGAAGACATAAGTGACCTTACAACAGACAAGAGAGCTAACAAGGGACTTTTTATGTCCTTCCAAAGTCCAGAAGAAGTGCCAGGAATTTCTGTAGAAAATTTTATTAGAACAGCTAAGTCTTTAAAGGAAGACAAGACAATTTCTATTTTAAAATTTAAAAAGGAAATCAAAAAGGAAATGGAAGAATTAAAAATGGATTCTTCTTATGCAGAGAGATACTTAAATGTTGGCTTCTCTGGTGGAGAAAAGAAGAAAAATGAAATTCTTCAAATGCTTATGCTAAATCCAAAGCTTGCCATTCTTGATGAAACAGACTCAGGACTTGATGTTGATGCAACAAGAATAGTTTCTAGCGGAATTGAAAAGTTTTTAAATAAGGACAATGCAGTTTTAATTATCACTCACCACAAGGAACTTATAGATAACATTAAACCTGATTTTGTTCACGTAATTTTAGACGGACAAATTGTAAAAGAAGGAGACGCTTCTCTAATTGATAAAATCGAAAAAGAAGGATTCAATTGGATAAGAGAAGAGGTGAAATAATTGGCTAAGACAGAAAAAACTTATGTAGAAGACATGGACCGCGGCGTCTATGATATTAAAAATAAATTCACTTTTAGGTCCAAGACTGAAAAGGGACTTACAGAAGAGATTGTAAGACAAATTTCTGCTGAAAAGAATGAGCCAGAATGGATGCTTGAAAGTAGACTAAAGGCATTAAAGATTTTTAATGAGAAGAAAAATCCTGACTGGGGTCCAGACCTTTCAGAAGTTGACATGGATAAAATCACAACTTACATCAGACCTGATGCTGACATGTCTGACGACTGGAAAAATGTTCCTGACGAAATAAGAGACACCTTTGATAAGCTTGGCATACCTGAAGCTGAAAAGGAAGCTATGCTTTCTGGTGTTGGAGCACAATATGATTCTGAAGTAGTCTATCACAACATTCAAAAATATTTATCTGACCAAGGAGTTATTTACACTGACTTTGAAAGTGGCCTTAAAAAATATCCAGAAATCGTAAAAAAGTATTTTAGCAAGTGCATTACGCCAAATCTTCACAAGTACGCTGCCCTTCACTATGCAGTTTGGTCTGGTGGCTCTTTTGTCTATGTGCCAAAGGGAGTAAATGTAGATATACCTCTACAATCTTACTTTAGACTTAACGCTCCAGGTGCAGGACAATTTGAGCACACACTTATAATCGTAGAAGACGGAGCCTACTGTCACTTCATAGAAGGCTGTTCTGCTCCAAAGTACAATGTAATAAACTTACACGCAGGTGCAGTTGAACTTTTCGTTGGTCAAGATGCAACTCTTAGATATTCAACAATTGAAAACTGGTCAAGAAATATGTACAACTTAAACACAAAGAGAGCCATTGTTGAAAAAAATGGAAAGATTGAGTGGGTTTCAGGTTCCTTTGGTTCAAAGGTTTCAATGCTTTATCCTGCATCAATTTTAGTTGGAGAAAATGCATCTAGTGAATTTACGGGCATTTCCTTTGCAGGTGAGGGACAAAATCTTGACACAGGGGCACAAGTTGTTCACGCAGCACCACACACTAAGTCAACTATAAACACTAAGTCAATTTCCAAATCTGGCGGAATTGCAATTTATAGGGGACTCGTTGAAATAAAAGAAAATGCTGTGGGCTCAAAGAACTCAACATCCTGCGAGTCACTTATGCTTGACTCAATGTCTCGCTCTGATACAATTCCTACAATAAATATCGAAAATAACGACATCGACATTGGACATGAAGCAAAGATCGGAAGAATTTCTGACTCTGTAATTTTTTATTTGATGTCAAGGGGAATTTCAGAACAAGAGGCAAAGGAAATGGTTGTAAGAGGATTTGCAGAGCCAATTGCCAAGGAACTTCCTATGGAATATGCAGTTGAGATGAACAACCTCATTAACCTTGAACTTGTTGGAGCTATTGGGTAGGTGAAAGATGAATATTATTGGAAATGAAATTGCCTTTAAGACTTTTAGCTTTTTAAAGGTAAATGAAACTGAAATAAAAATCCCTGAAATTAAAGGGATCTTATATAGAGAAGTTGGAGAAAAAAATCCAGGAGAAATTTCTGAATTTGAAAAAATAAAATATGGAATTTCAGAAGATGCACTAGAATTAAATAGAAAATATTTAAATTATTATAATTCTTACGAGGCAAAAGAAGGTGAAGAGAGAGAAGACTTTAAGTTATTTGAATTAGATGACGATTATTCTGAACTCTTTGATCTTCATCACATTCTTGCAGAAAAAAATTCAAAATTAAAAGTAGTTTTAGACTACACATCTTCTGGTCAAGGTGAAAAATTTAGAAATTCTGTAATAAAAGTTCTTGCAAGGGAAAATTCTGAAGTAGAAGTTTTTGTCATTGCGAGAGATGATGACAAGTCTCTTGTCCTTGAATCCATTGGCATTTATACAGAAGATGGAGCAAAGGTAACTCTTCACCAATATGAACTTGGAGCAGGAAAACTTTACACAAATTATAAGTGCGAGTTAATTGGAGAAAAGTCTCAGTCAATAGTAGATTCAATTTACTTTGGTCAAAGAGACGAGTATCTAAACATGAATTACGACATGATTCACAGGGGAAAGAAGACTGAGTCAGATATTTTGGTTAATGGAGCCTTAAAGGACAGAGCCTTTAAAAACTTTAAGTCAAACCTACAATTTATTGAAGGGGCGAGGGGTGCTGTTGGCTCAGAAGAAGAGTATTCAATTTTACTTGATGACACAGTTCATTCAGTGTCAGTGCCACTAATGCTTGCCCACGAAGACGATGTAGTTGGCAATCACGCATCAAGTGCAGGTAAGCTTGACATGGACCAAATATTTTATTTAATGTCTAGGGGCATTAGCCACGAAGAAGCGGAAGCCTTAATAGTTGAATCCAAATTTTCTCGTGCAATTGACGCTCTTTCTGATGAAAAGTTGAGAGAAGAAGTTTGGGATTCAGTTAGGAAAATTATAAAGAGAGGAAATTAATATGTTTACAAAAAATGAAATTGAAGATATTAGAAAAGAGTTTCCCTTTTTAAAATTAAAGCCAAATGGTAAAGACATTGTCTACTTTGACAATGGAGCAACTACACAAAAGCCTCGTGAGATTATAGAAAATATAAAGAATTTTTATGAAAATGAAAATGGAAACCCTCACAGGGGAGCTCACTATCTTGCCATGAAGTCCACAGAAGTTTATGAAGATGCAAGACAAAAGGTTGCTGACTTTGTGGGAGCAAAAAAGGCAAGTGAAATTGTATTTTTAAGAAATGCAACAGAAGCACTAAATTTAATTGCCTACTCCTATGGACTTAACAATTTAAGCCAGGGTGACGAAATTTTAATTTCAATAATGGAGCACCACTCAAACCTAGTTCCTTGGCAAGAAGTTGCCAAAAAAACTGGGGCAAAATTAAAATATTTATACATTGACGAGGACAAACAAATTCCTTTTTCTGAAATTGAAGAAAAAGTCACTGAAAAGACAAAAATTTTGTCAATAACAGGTGCATCCAATGTAGTTGGAACAAATCCAGACATTGAAAAAATTGTAAAATATGCAAGAGAAAAGTCTCCTGCAAAAATTATTTTAGACGGTGCACAACTTGTTCCTCACAGAAAAGTAAATGTAAGCCAACTTGATGTTGACTTTCTTGCCTTTTCTGGTCACAAAATGTATTCTGCTCTAGGAATTGGCGTCCTTTATGGCAAAGAAAAGCTCTTAAATGAAATGGAACCCTTCCTATCAGGTGGCGACATGATTGAATATGTTTACGAAGATAAGACAACTTTCTTAGATGCACCACAAAGGTTTGAAGCGGGAACTGCCAATGTTGAAGGGGCAGTAAACCTTGCAGCAGCCATTGACTTTATAAATAAGTATGGCATGGATAAAATTGACGAATACGAAAGATATTTAACTGACTATTGCTACGATAAATTAAAAAAATTAGATTATCTTGAAGTTTACACAACAAGTAACAAAAACAGGGCGCCAGTTATATCTTTTAACTTTAAAGAAGCTCACCCTCACGATGTTGCATCAATTCTTGACACTTTTGGCATTGCCATAAGATCGGGTCACCACTGTGCCCAACCACTTCACAGATTTTTGGGCTCAAACTTTTCTTGTAGAGCAAGTTTTGCGATTTATAATACAGTGGAAGAAATTGATTATTTCGTTGAACATCTTGAAGATGTAAGGAGGATTTTGGGAATTGAATCTTGATAATATTTACACTGAATTAATTTTGGAGCATTCAAGAAATAAACACAATAGACATGAACTTGAGGATTACACTCACAAGGAACTTGGACACAATCCAAGTTGTGGCGATGAAATTACTCTTGAATTAAAAGTAAAAGATGGAATAATAGAAGACATTTCTTATACAGGTCATGGCTGTGCAATTTCACAAGCTTCTACATCAATAATGTGCGACAATTTAAAGGGCTTAAAGGTAGAAAAAGCCATTGAAAGGGCAAAAAAATTTATAGGAATGGTAAAGGGAGAAGTTACAGACCCCGATGAACTAGAAGATCTTGACGATGCCATTGCCTTTGAATCTATTAGCACACTTCCTGCCAGAGTTAAGTGCGCAGTCCTTTCCTGGTACACCTTAAAGGACATGTTAGAAAATAATAAAGAAGAAGGATCTTTTATTCCATCATAAGAGGTGATTAAATGAAACTTTCTACAAAAGGCCGTTACGGTTTAATGGCAATGTATAATTTAAAGGAAAATATGGGCAAGGGTCCCATTGCACTAAAGGATATTGCAAAGGAAGAAAATTTATCTGAGTCTTACTTGGAGCAACTCTTCACACTCCTTAGGAAGGCTGACCTTGTGAAATCTATAAGAGGAGCAGGCGGCGGCTATGTCCTTTCGAGAGACCCAAAGGAAATTGCAATAGGAGAAATAATAAATGCCCTTGAAGGGGACATGTCCCTTTCATGTTGCGACCTTGGCAAAAATTCCAATTGCGGCAAGCTTAAGGATTGTGCAACAAGAGATATTTTATCAAAACTTCAAGGACAAATTGAAGATGTAATGGAGTCCATGACTCTAGCAGACATGTGAGGTTATTATGATTTACATGGACAATGCTGCCACTACAAAAGTAACAGATAGTGTTCTTGATGCCATGCTTCCCTATTTGAGAGAAAATTATGGGAATGCATCGGCAATTTATTCTCTGGGACAAAAATCTAGGGCAGCAATTGAAAATTCAAGAATAAAAATTGCAGAAATTTTAAAAACTAAGCCCAGTGAAATTTATTTTACCTCATCAGGTACTGAGTCAGACAACTGGGTTATAAAAGAATCATTGAATCCAAGGGAAAAACATCATATAATATCATCAAGGATAGAACATCCAGCTATTTTAAATTCACTTAAGGCAGTAAAGAGATTGGGTAGTGATTACTCTCTGATTTCTGTTGACCAAGAAGGTTTTGTCAATTTAGATGAATTAAGTGAAAAAATTAGGGACAATACAAAATTAATTTCCATTATGTTTGCCAACAATGAAATAGGAACTATAGAGCCCATAGAAGAAATTTCAAAAATTGCTGGCGAGAAAAATATTTTACTGCACACAGATGCAGTGCAAGCCATGGGCAATATTAAATTTAACCTAAAGGATTTAAATGTAGACATGCTTTCTATATCAGGTCACAAACTTGGAGCACCCAAGGGAATAGGAATTTTATATATCAAAGAGGGTACTGAAATTTCTCCCTTCATAAATGGTGGAGAACAAGAAAGAGGCATGAGAGCCTCCACAGAAAATGTGGCATCAATTGTTGGCATAGGAAGGGCTCTAGAAGATGCCTACGCCAATATTGACGCGAACATAGACTACACAAGAGATTTAAGAGATTATACTATTGAAAAACTTTTAAACATTGATGGAATTATTTTAAATGGTCCAAGAGAGAAGAGACTTCCTGGAAATATTAATATCACTTTAAAGGATACTAAGCCACAAACTATGGTGCAGTACCTAGATATGTATGATATATGTGTTTCCTCTGGATCTGCTTGTGCAGCAGGAAGTATAAATCCATCCCATGTCCTTAGGGCAATTGGAAGAAGCGAAGAAGATTCTCTTTCCATGCTTAGGCTTTCCCTTAATCACAACAACACAAGGGAAGAATGTGACTATGTAGTGGAAAAGATAAGCCAAGGGATGAAAAAGTTCAAGAACAGGTGATAATATGTTGGAACAAATTTCCGGTAATGCTGCGAGATTTATGATTTACGCCCTGGCAATATTATCTATTCTCCTAATATTTTTGGCGATTTACTACCTAGTAAATATAGGAAATAGATATATTGAAGGCAAAAAGAGAATAAGCATAGATCTGCAATTAATTACAAAAATATTCATAGGGATTTTAATTCTCTATTTAATAACCATAATTTTTAATAAATTTTCAATTTTGGGCTACACTCTTTCCTCAATTATTATTGCAATTATTTTTGCCTACATAATTGATCCCATAGTAAATTTTTTGGAGAGGAAGGGCGTAAAGAGACAGTTTGGAGTAATAATAGTTTATATTTCAGTATTTTTAATCTTTGCAATTTTAATAATTTCTGTTATTCCAAAAACTATTAACGAAATTTCAAATTTGCTCACTAGCTTGCCAGGAATGGTTGATACCTTGACTAAAAATGTAAATAATTTCTTGACAGAAATTTTTGCTAAGTTTAACATAGAGCTTCCTGAAAACTTTATAGATGTATACAAGGAGTCAAATCCAAAGGTAGAAGGAGATGTTGAGACACCACAAATCGTCTCAAATATTTTAAACTCCATGACAAAAACCATTAATGACCTAGTTGCAAAGGCACAGGGTTCACTAATGGGTTCACTTTCTGGACTTTTCTCTAAGGTCTATGGAGCTTTGACATCTGCCTTTAGGCTTGTCCTAATAATTATTTTTTCCTTCTACTTTTCAGTGGACAAGGAAAAATTCACCCTCAAAGTAAAAAAGTCAATTCCAAATAAATACAGAGACGACCTTGCATTTTTGGCTAATAGAATTGATGTGGCCCTCCAACAATTTATTAGGGGAAGAATGCTCATGGCAATCTTCGTAGGAATCCTAACTATGATTTATCTATTGATTCTAAGAGTAGACTTTGCCATAATCATTGGACTCATAACCTGCGTTGCAGATATTATTCCTTATGTTGGACCACTGCTCGGATGTGTTCCTGCAGTATTATTTGCCCTAGTGGATTCTCCAGCTAAGGCCTTCTGGGTACTAGTTCTCTTCTTAGTAGTTCAATGGGTAGAAAACAATATACTTGCTCCAAAACTTATTGGAGACAGCACAGGGCTTAACCCACTACTAATTTTAATTTCAATAATCATAGGTGGGGGGATCTTTGGTGTATGGGGAATGGTAATCTCCGTTCCGATAACATCAATTATCTGTATTCTAATTGATTTTGCAAAAATAAAATACAATGACAGATATAGCTCTAATTGACAATCATATTCTTTATAATTATAATATTTATAGCACATCCTCCCAGGGTATGGGAGGATTTTTAATAGGAGTTGTATATGAAATATTTAGGTTTACACGATATAAGAACTGAATTTTTAAAATTTTTTGAATCAAAGGATCATTTAATACTACCAAGTTTTTCACTAATTCCAAAAAATGACAAATCATTACTTTTAATTGGAGCTGGTATGGCGCCAATGAAAAAATTCTTCACTGGAGAAGAAATTCCACCTGCAAAGAGAGTTACTACTTGCCAAAAATGTATTAGAACTGGCGACATAGACAATGTAGGTTTAACAGATAGACACGCAACATTTTTTGAAATGCTTGGCAATTTTTCCTTTGGAGATTATTTCAAGCACGAAGTAATACCTTGGGCTTGGGAATTTTTGACAGTTAATCTTGAAATTCCAAAGGAAGATCTTTGGGTTACAGTTTATAAAGATGACGACGAAGCCTACAACATTTGGAAAGATGTAATAGGAATACCTGAAGAAAAAATAATTAGACTTGGTAAAGATGATAACTTCTGGGAGCTTGAAGTTGGTCCATCTGGTCCTTGTTCAGAAATTTATGTAGATAGAGGTCTTGAATACGGATCAGCTGACGAAAGACCTGGTGGAGAAGGCGACAGATTTATCGAAGTTTGGAACTTAGTTTTCACTCAATTTGATAAGGACGAAGAAGGAAACTACAATCCACTTTCACATCCAAATATTGATACAGGAATGGGACTTGAAAGAATTGCCACAGTTCTACAAAGGACTGACAATATTTTTGAAATTGACGCAATCAAGGACATTATCGGCGAAATTGCAAAAATTTCAGGTAAAAAATATGGAGAAGACAAAAAGGCAGACATCTCCTTTAGAGTTATAACAGACCACATTAGGGCTATGACTTTTATGATTTCTGACACAATTGTGCCTTCAAATGAAGGTAGAGGCTATGTCCTAAGAAGACTTATAAGAAGAGCAGCAAGACATGGAAGAAAACTTGGCATAGAGAGAGCCTTCCTTTATGAAATTGCAGACATGGTAATGGACTCTTGGGGAGATCAATACAAGGAACTAAAGGAAAATAGAAAGTCCATTAAGGAAATAATCAGAAGAGAAGAAGAAAAATTCTTAGAAACTATTGATGATGGTCTTGTAAGACTTAATGCCAACATCGAAGAAATGAAGGCAAGTGGTGAAAAGCTACTTGATGGCAAAAAAGCTTTCAAACTTTACGACACTTACGGCTTCCCAATTGACTTGACAGAAGAAATCTTAAAAGAAGAAGGTTTCGATGTTGACATGGCAGGCTTTGAAGCTGAAATGGAAGATCAAAAGAGAAGAGCTAGAGAAGCAAGAGAGGACAAGAACATTGGCTGGGCTAACCAAGACAACAAGCACCTATTTGAAGGTCTTTCTAACGAGTTCTTGGGCTACGAAAAAAATGAGTGTCAGGGAAATATTATAAGAATAATTTCTGATGAGGACGAAATTGTGGACTCCATAAATGAGGGTGAAAGAGGCATTGTCATCTTAGACAAGACTACTTTCTACGGCGAAAGCGGTGGACAAGTAGGCGATACTGGAGAAATTATTTCTGATAAATTTAAGTTAAAAGTTACAGACACTAAAAAGACTAAGGATGGACTTCACCTTCACCTTGTAGAAGTTGAAGAAGGAAAGCTAGAAAAAGCTTCTGTCAAGGCTATTATAGATGTAGGAAGAAGAAATAATATAAGACGAAACCACTCTGTAACCCACCTACTTCACAGAGCCCTTAAAGATGTTTTAGGTAATCATGTAAACCAAGCTGGATCACTAGTAATGCCAGACAGAATGAGATTTGACTTCTCACACTTTGAAGCAATGTCTAAAGAAGAAATTGAAGAAGTTGAAAAAATTGTAAATGAAAAGATTTTTGAAGGTCTTCCAGTTGAAACTAAGCTTACAAACTTAAATGAAGCAAAGGAAATGGGAGCTATTGGTTTATTTGAAGACAAGTATCATGACGAAGTTAGAGTTCTTTCTATGGGAGATTACTCACGTGAACTTTGCGGTGGTACTCATGTTTCCAACACTTCTGAAATTTCCATGTTTAAAATCCTATCTGAAAGTGGTATAAGTAACGGTATTAGAAGAATTGAAGCTATTACTGGTCCTGCTGTTTTGAAATATTTAAATGAACTTAAGGATGAACAAGAAGAAATAGCTAGGGAACTAAAGTCTAATAAAGAAGAAATTTTACAAAAGATAAAATTAAATATTAAGAGCCTAAAGGAAGCAAATAAAGAAATTGAAAAACTTGAACACGACATGGCTAAGGATCAAATTTCTGGTATTTTGGATGCAGTTAAAAATAAAAATGGCATAAATTATGTCATCAAAAAATTTGAGGGAGTAGATGTAAATACTCTTCGTGACTTGGCTGATGAAGTGAGAAATAAAGTTGGTTCAGTTGTTGTTTTATTTGCAACAGTAAATGAAGGCAAACTTAACTTTGTATGTGCAGTTTCAAGAGACTTAGTTGAAAAGAAAATTGCCGCAGGCAAAATTATAAAAGAAATCGCAAAAGTTGCTGGCGGTGGCGGCGGCGGAAGGCCTGACATGGCAACTGCTGGTGCCAAGGACATAAATAAAGTAGAGGAAGCTCTAAACAAGCTAAGCGAGCTTTTATAATATTATCAAAATAGATATTTTATGATATAATCTATTTGGAGGTAATTATGGATCAAAACAATAATACACAAATTTTTGAAAAAAGCAGTTTGGAACAAGAGAGAATTAAGAGTGTTTTAAAGGTTGTTTATAATGCTCTAGAAGAAAAGGGTTATAATCCTTCTGACCAAATTATTGGATATATATTATCAGGCGATCCCACATATATTACAAGCCATGATAATGCAAGATCCATGATACAAGAAGTAGAGCGTGATGAGCTTTTACAAGAGATGTTAAAAGTTTATTTAGAAAAGATTTGAGATGGCTAGACCATCTCTTTTACATATTATATATGTACCTGTAAAGGTTGTGGTTATATGAATAGAGTTCTAGGCCTTGATGTTGGCGATGTATGGATTGGAGTAGCTATATCAGATGCTTTAATGCTTACAGCCCAACCTCTTGTGACAATTAAGAGAGAGTCAAATAAGATAGCCTATGATAAAATTCATGACATAATAAAAGAAAATAATGTAGAAAAAATAGTGGTAGGTCTTCCAAAGAACATGAACAATACTATTGGGCCACAAAGTGAAAAGGTCATGAAGTTCGCAGAAAAATTGAAGAATAAATTTAATGTTGAAATTGAGTATGTTGACGAGAGAATGACAACTTTAATGGCAGAACAAGTTTTAATAGAGGGTTCTGTTCGCAGAGAAAATAGAAAAAAATATATAGATAAAATTGCAGCCACATACATTCTGCAATCCTATCTGGATAGATTTAATTTATAGGTGATAAAATGGATAAAATAAAATTATATGATGAAGATGGCGTTGAAGTTGAATTTTTTGTTGACGCAAAATTTTCAATTGATGACACAGACTATGTTGCACTCTATACAGATGAAGAAGAGCCAGAAATCTATATATTAAAAGTGATAGAAGATGAAAATGGTGATGAGCTTTTTGCTGGCATCGATGACGATGAACTTGAAGAAGCAAAAAAAGCCTATGAAGAACTTTTAGACGAATTAGAATAGGTGATATTATGGATATAAATATTGATCCTGTTAAGAAAATCTTAAAAGACAAGGGTTACAAATACACAAAACAAAGAGCTAAGGTTTACGAAATCTTTTTGGACAATAAGGATAAACACATGACTACTGAAGAAGTTTTTAATTTAGTTGCAAAGAAAGATCCTGAAATGGGTATTGCAACTATTTATAGGACTGTCCAATTATTTCACAAGCTTGGCGTATTAGATCAAATTGTATTTGACGACAACATTGTAAGATATGAACTTAGAGTCCCAAGTGAAGGTCATAGACACCATCATCTTGTCTGCATAAATTGCGGAAAAGTCGAAGAAGTTGATATCGACAATTTAAATGAACTAGAAGCCGAAATTGAAAAAGAAAAGAATTTTAAGATAGTTGACCACACTCTAAAATTTATGGGTTATTGCGAAGACTGCCGCCACAAATTTGAGGAGAAGGCAAATTAATGAAAAATACTAATAAAGTGAAGATAATTCCACTGGGAGGACTTCACGAGATTGGAAAAAATCTTACAGTTATAGAATACAGAGATGATATTATTATTATCGACTGTGGTATGACTTTCCCAGAAGACGAAATGCTTGGTATTGATGTTGTAATACCAGATGTGACTTATTTGGAAAATAATAAGCATAAGATTAGAGGACTTGTATTAACTCATGGTCACGAGGACCATATTGGTGCCATTCCCTATGTTTTAAGAAAGTTAGACTTAGACATTTATGGAACTGGACTTACTATTGGACTTTTGGAAAATAAATTAAAGGAACACAGACTTTCTAAGGACAAGCTCCATGTAGTTAATGCTGGAGATGTAGTGAAGCTTGGCAAAATGGAAGTTGAGTGGATAAATGTAAACCACTCCATACCCGATGCCTGTGCCCTTGCCATAAAGACACCTCTTGGATATATTTATCATTCAGGAGACTTTAAGGTAGACTTTACACCAATTAGTGGCAAGCCAATTAACCTAACTAGAATTGCAGAAATAGGCGAAAAGGGTGTTATTGCCATGATTGGTGAATCTACAAACGTCCTTAGACCAGGCTATACAATGAGTGAATCTAAAGTTGGGGAAACCTTTAATAGACTTTTCCAAAACTTGCAAGACAACAGAATTATAATTGCAACTTTTGCATCAAATGTGCATAGAGTTCAACAAATTATAAACTCTGCAGAAAAATATGGCAGAAAAGTTGTCTTATCTGGCAGGTCTATGGTAAATGTTACTGAAACTGCAAGAAGGCTGGGACAATTTAGGGTTAAGAAAGACACCTTTGTAGACATAAGAGATATGGATAAGTATGACGACAGCGAAATTGTGTTAATCACAACAGGTTCACAAGGTGAGCCAATGTCTGCCCTTACTAGAATTGCCTATGGAGAACACAGAAAGATTCAGCTAACTCCAAATGATGCTATAATTCTTTCAGCAACTCCAATTCCTGGCAACGAAAATGCAGTTACAAAGGTTATAAATAGACTTCTTGAGAGAGGGGCAAAGGTAATTTATGAAACTCTTTCAGAAATTCACGTTTCAGGTCACGCTTGCCAAGAAGAGTTAAAATTAATTTTAAGCTTAGTTAAGCCAAAATATTTTATTCCTGCTCACGGCGAAGTTAGACACTTGATGAAACACGCTAAGATTGCCACTCAAATGGGAATGCCAGAAGAGAATATTTTCATTATGGAAAATGGAAACTGCCTTGAAATTTCACAAAAAGAGGCAAAGCTCGTTGGCGATGTTCCTTCAGGAAATATTTTAGTTGATGGACTTGGCGTTGGCGATGTAGGAAATATTGTATTAAGAGACAGAAGACATCTTTCTGAAGATGGACTTATTATAGTTGTAATAACTATTACAAAAGAAGGAAAAGTTGTATCAGGACCTGATATAATTTCAAGAGGATTTGTCTATGTAAGAGAGTCTGAAGATTTAATCGAAGACGCAAAAAATGTTGTTAGAAAAATCTTAAATGATGACTCAAGAGACAATTTAAAGGACTGGAATGGACTCAAGTCTGACATCAGAGACAATTTGAGATCTTATATTTTCAAAAACACAAAGAGAAATCCTATGATTTTGCCAATTATTATGGAAGTTTAGGACATTTAGGGAATCTATTAGGTTCCCTTTTTTAGAGGAATTATGCCAAATATAAATTACGATTATATAGAAAATTATTTGAGAAATTTAAAAGAAATTGACGATGAGAAACTAAGAGAGATGAATGATTTTGCAGAGGAAAATCATGTGCCCATAATCGAAAGGGAAAGCGAAGAATTTATTAATTTTTTGATTTCAATGCAAAAGCCAAAAAAAGTTCTGGAACTGGGCACAGCCATTGGTTACTCGTCCATTTCCTTTGCTAAGAGAAATAAGTGCATAGAAAAAATCGACAGTGTGGAATTAAAGCATGAAATGGCAGAAATTGCCAGGAAAAATATTTCCGATGTAGGCTTAGAAAATATTATTTCTGTTCACGAAAGTGATGCCTATGATTTTTTGGAGGACTTAGAAGAGTCCTACGACTTAATTTTTATTGACGCTGCAAAGGGTCAATACGAAAAATATTTTGACTCTGGGCTTAAAAATTTAAATGAAAAGGGACTTATAATCTGTGACAATGTTCTATTTAAGGGCATGATTGCAGAGGACTCCCTAGTTAAGAGAAGAAAAATAACTATTGTAAAAAGACTTAGAAAATTTTTAAAGGACATTTCAGAAGACGAGAGATTTATCTCTTCTGTCGTTCCCATTGGAGATGGAGTCCTTTTAGTTAGGAGAAAAGATGAAGAAGATTGAACTTTTAGCACCAGCTGGTGATATTAATAAATTAAAGACTGCAGTGGAGTATGGTGCCGATGCAGTTTATCTTGGAGGAGAAAGCTTTGGACTTAGAAAGGCATCAAAGAATTTTTCCCTTGAAGATATAAAGTGGGCAGCAGACTATTTGCACGAGAGGGGAAAAACCCTTCATGTAACTTTAAATATTATCCCTCACGATAAGGACATGATGGGAGTAGAAGATTATATCAAAAAACTTTATGATATTGGAGTGGATGCCCTAATAGTTGCAGACCCAGGCATGTTTATGAAGGTAAAGGAAGTGGCACCAGATTTTCCAATTCACATTTCAACTCAAGGCTCAGTTACAAATGCCGAAACAGTAAAATTCTGGCAAAAACTTGGGGCAGAAAGAGTTGTAATGGCAAGGGAATTAAGTTTAAAGGAAGTTTCTGATATAATAAAGGAAGTTGGAGATTCCATTGATATTGAAACCTTTGCTCACGGTGCCATGTGCATGTCCTACTCAGGGAGATGCCTTTTGTCAAATTATATGACGGGAAGAGATGCCAACATGGGCGACTGCGCACAACCTTGCAGGTATAAGTACCACTTAGTTGAAGAAAAGAGGCCTGGGGAATATTTTCCAATTGAAGAACATGACGAGGGCACTTTTATCATGAACTCCAAGGATCTATGTATGATTGAGCACATTGACGACTTAATCGAGGCAGGCATAGCCAGCTTAAAAATCGAAGGCAGAGTAAAAAGTGAATATTATCTTGCAACTGTTATTAGGTCTTACAGAATGGCAATTGATGCTTACTATGCTGACAGGGAAAATTATAAGTACGACCCCTATCTTTTGGAAGAAATAAAAAAAGTTAGCCACAGAGATTTTACTACGGGATTCTTTTATGGAAAGGCCAATGAAAATTCACAAGTTTATGAAGACAACTCCTACATCAGGGGTTATGACTTTGTGGGAATTGTCCTTGATTATGACAAGGACTCAAAGATTGCAACTATTGAGCAAAGAAATAGGGTCTTTGTTGGCGATGAAATAGAAATTTTTGGCCCTGGCATCAAACACTTCGACTACAAAATAGAAAGGATGTTAGATGACAAGGACAAGGAAATTGAAGTTGCAAACAAGGCAAAGCAAATTTTTAAGATAAAAATAGATAAGCCTATTGAAAAAGGATTTATTTTGAGGAGAGAAAATGAAGACTAAAGCCTGCATTATTGGTATATGTGGTGGAAGCGGTAGTGGAAAAAGCACTGTCACAAAAAAATTAATTGAGCTTATAGGTAAAGATAATGTGTCTGTAATTGAGCAAGATTCTTATTACAAGGACCAGTCAAATCTAGCCTTTGAGGAGAGAGTAAAAACTAACTACGACCATCCTCTTGCCTTTGACAACAACCTCTTATTTGAGCATTTAGAGATGTTAAAGGAAGGCAAGGAAATTGAAAAGCCAATCTATGACTTTTCCCTTCACAACAGAAAAAAGGAAAAGGATATAGTTTATCCAAAGCCAATTATAATTTTGGAAGGCATCTTAATTTTTAATGAGGTAAATTTAATTGACATCATGGACATAAAAGTATTTGTGGACACAGATGCCGATGTGAGAATTATTAGGAGAATTAAAAGGGATATGCAAGAGAGGGGAAGGTCTCTTGACTCAGTTATTGACCAATACATGGCAACAGTAAGACCATCTCACCTTCAGTTTGTTGAGCCTTCAAAGAGGTATGCCGATATAATTATTCCTGAAGGCGGCGAAAATGAAGTGGCAATTGATCTTTTATACCAAAAAATTAAATCTTTAGTATAAAAAACATTTGACAAGACAAAAACTATGTGTTATCATATCATCTGTTATTAAAGAAGAAGTCCGCTTCTCACCTAATGGCAGGGTCATTTAGGTTGTTTTAAAATTATGATGAATTTGCGGGCATCTTTGGGTGCCTGCTTTTTTAATTTACGGAGGTGCTTAGAAATTAAAGAACTTCAAATCAATGAAGAGATAAGGGAAAAGGAAGTCAGATTAGTAGATGATGAAGGCAATCAATTAGGCGTTGTGCCTAAGATGCAAGCCATCGATTTGGCCATATCTAAAAAACTGGACTTAGTCAATGTTGCGCCAAACGCAAAACCACCAGTATGTCGTATAATGGACTATGGTAAATACAGATACGAACAAGAGAAGAAAGAAAAAGAAGCTAAGAAAAAACAAAAGGTAATCAATATTAAGGAACTTAGATTAACTCCTAATATTGAAGATCATGACTTAAATACTAAAGCCAATAGAGCTATTGATTTCTTAAAAAATGGTGACAGAGTTAAGGTTTCAGTTAGATTTAGAGGTAGAGAGATGGGTCACACTGATCTTGGACGAGATGTTCTCGACAAGTTTTATGATTTAATTTCTGAGTATGGAGTTGTGGACAAAAAACCTAAAATGGAAGGAAGAAGTCTTGTGATGTTCCTTTCAGAGAGAAAAGACAAAGATAAGTCTGATAATTAAGGAGGATTTTTATGGCAAAAATGAAAACTCACAGAGCTTCCGCCAAGAGATTTAAGAGAACTGGTTCTGGAAAGCTTAGAAGATTTTATGCTTATAAAGGACATTTAACTGGTAAGAAAACTGCTAAGAGACTAAGAAAACTTAGAAAGGGCAGTTTAGTTTCTAAAGGTGATCAAAAGAGAATTGATCACATGATCCCTTAATAGGAGGTAAAGATGGCTAGAGTAAAAAGAGGCGTTAACGCTAAAAAAAGACATAATAATATCCTAAAACAAGCTAAGGGATATTTTGGTGCAAAATCAAAATTATATAGAACTGCTAACCAAGCTGTTATGAAATCTCTAAACTACTCATATATTGGTAGAAAACAAAGAAAAAGAGATTTTAGAAAACTTTGGATAACAAGAATTAATGCTGCTGCTAGACTTAATGGCATGAGCTATTCAAAATTCATTAGTGGTCTAAAGAAAGCTAATGTTAATATTAACAGAAAGATGCTTTCTGAAATGGCAATTAATGACCCAGCTGGTTTTGCAAAATTAGTTGAGATTGCAAAAGAAAATTAATTTTATGCTCCCTTTAGGGAGCTTTTTTTGTATAATGAATATATAAAAAATTTTTTGAGGGTATTATGATTAGAAAATTAAAAAAGAATCCACCTCTTATAGTATGCCTTTCTTTTTTTGCACTGATTTTCTTGGGAGCCTGTCTATTAGACCTTCCCATAGCTAGTGCAAATGGCGAGAGAATTGGATTTTTAAATGCATTCTTCACATCTACATCTGCATCCTGTGTAACGGGACTTATTGTCGCCAACACTGCCACTCAGTGGACTGTCTTTGGCAAAGTCGTTATAATTATTTTAATTCAAATTGGGGGTCTGGGCACAATGGTATTTTTGTCCCTTGTTGCCATGGCACTTAACAAGAGAATAGGAATTACTGAGAGAAGAATTATAAAGGAACAAACAAGTGCAGATACCAGCAAGGGCATCATTAGACTTGTAATTTATATTATTAAATTTTCTTTGACTGTAGAACTTATTGGGGCAATTTTACTTTCCACAAAATTTATCCCAGACTTTGGTCTAGAAAAAGGAATTTTATATTCTCTATTTCATTCTGTTTCTGCTTTTTGTAATGCAGGCTTTGACATCATAGGCAATTCTCTAACGGATTATGTGTCTGATTTTACTGTCAACATGACAATTTCTATTTTAATAATTTTTGGCGGTTTAGGTTTCACAGTTTTTATTGACATATATAGAAAGAGGAGATTTAAAAATTTAAGCCTTCACTCAAAAGTTGTAATATCTATTACAGCAATACTTATTTTTGTTGGCACAATTTCTTTTTTCTTAATTGAGCATAATGGTATTGCCATGAAAGGCTTGACCCTAAAGGGAAAAATTTTATCTTCCTTCTTTATGTCTGTCACATCGAGAACAGCTGGCTTTAATACAATTGACATAGGAAAGATGCAAGAAGGTTCTGTAATTGTAACTATAATGCTAATGTTTATTGGTGCCTCTCCAGCATCAACTGGTGGAGGAATTAAGACTACAACTTTTGGAGTTTTATTATCATCAACAATTTCTGTTTTAAGGGGAAATAAAGAGACAGAAATATTTCACAAGACCATACCTTATGAAACTCTTATAAAATCTCTTTGTATTTTCACCTTGGGCTCTTTCTTAGTAATATTTTCATCTCTTTGGATTACACTTATTGAGCAGGGAAAGTTTTTATATTTAGATATTTTATACGAAATTGTTTCAGCCTTTGGAACAGTTGGTATTAGTAGAGGAATCACTGCAGATTTAAGTTCTCTTTCAAAAATAATTTTAATTGTCTTAATGTATCTTGGAAGAGTGGGAGCAGCAACTTTAGGTGTGGGAATTTTAGATAATCACAGAAAGAAACACACGAAATATTCTGAAGGAAAAATAATAGTGGGGTAATTTATGAAGACATTTATTGTATTTGGCTGTGGTAGATTTGGTTCTACTGTTGCCACAAGATTATATGATTTAAAGAATGATGTTGTAATTGTAGATTATGACGAAGAAAAAATTGATGCAATTTCAGAAAATGTCACTGAAGCAATTATATGTGACCTTGAAGATGAAAAGGCAATGACAGAGCTTGCACTAAAAAATTTTGATGTTGCAGTAATTGCCATTGGTGAAAATTTGCAAGCTGCTATTATGGCAGTCCTAGCATCTAAGGAAGCAGGAATAGAAAAAGTTATTGCCAAGGCACCTAATTATAGGTTTGGAAAAATTTTGTTAAAATGTGGAGCAGATAAAATTATTTTTCCAGAAAGAGATATGGGTTATAGACTTGCAAATAATTTATCCAATGATTATTTACTAGACGCCAACGAAATTTCTAAGGGCTATACTATTTATGATTTTAAAGCTGTTCCAAAAATGCATGGAAAAGAAATAAAGGATTTAAAACTTAGAGAAGAATATAATTTTAATGTCTTAATGATAAAGAGAAGTGGAGAAAATTTTGTAAATCCTCTTGCTTCTTTTAAAATCAAAGAAGAGGACATCTTAACAGTTTTGGGGTCAGACAAGGACATAAAAAGATTTACTGAAGATAATTAAAATAGAAAGACTAGTTTTTTGTGACTAGTCTTTTTTTTTAACAAATTTTTAGAAAAATTTTTTTAAGTATAATTCATATAAAAGCAGAAGCCAAGCTATAAGGTTAAAGACATAGGAAAGCCTTCCTCTAAGTTTTTCGTCCTTAACTATTTTTGTGTATTTAGTTAAAAAGTATCCAAACAAAGCAGTAAAAAAGACAATAATTTCAAGATATTTATTCATAAAGTCACTACCTTTTTATTTTATCACAAGAAAAAAATTTTTAAAATTAATCCTTTGTTTACATATTGACCTTTATAAACTACAATTAAGTTAATACATAAAAGAAATCAGAAAGAGGAGAGACAATGAAAAAATTAAAAAAACTTTTACTTATGACTTTAGTGGCGACTTCACTAATTGCCTGCAACAAAAACACAGACACAGCTAATGCACCTAAGGAAGAAGAAAAAAAAGAACCAGAAAAAATAGTTTACTACACACCGCTTACTCATGAAGAAAGAGATAATGAAGAACAAGCCAAGAAAAAGATTTTTGCAGTAATGCTTGATAACCACGACGATGCAAGACCTCAAGCACAAATTTCTAAGGCTGATATAATTTATGAGTACAGAGTTGAAGGCGAGTTTACAAGATACATGGCACTCTTCCAAAGTAATTTCCCAGAAAATGTTGGACCAGTTCGTTCTGCAAGACCTTACTTTGTGCAAACTGCCAAGGAATACAATGCAATTTATGCTCACTGGGGTGGCTCTGAAGCAGGACTTGCTGAAGTTAGAAATAGACACGTAGTTGATCTTGATGGCATTGCCCTTGAAGGAATAGTCTTCCACAGAAATAAAGATGTTGGCAAGCGCGCACCCCACAATGGATATATTTCCCTTCCTGAACTTGAAAATTATTTAGTTGAGAAAAAGGGCGTAGATGTAAATGACAACACTGTATCACTAAATTTTTATGACGAGATAGCAGAAATTGAAGGCATAGATGTTAAGGAAATTACCCTTAACTTTAACCAAAATTATAAGACTAATTTTATCTACGACGAGGCAAGTGGAAAATATAAGTACATCCGTCAAGGAGAGCCGGTAATCGATGAAGCCACAGGCGAAGAATTTTCTACAGACAACCTTGTAGTTCTCTTCCAAAAGGGAGTTGTCGCTGGACCTAAGGGAACCTTAAAAATGGCAAACATAGGAAGTGGTACAGGACTTCTTCTTCAAAAGGGAAAACTTGCTCCAATAACTTGGGAAAAGGCAAATGAAGATGCAAGGACTATCTTAAAGTATCCTGATGGGACTGAAGTTAAATTTTATCCAGGCAGAACTTTCTTCTCAATAGTTGATGAAGAGAAGGATGCAGTTTACCAAGTTCCACAAGCTGAAGGTCAAGAAGGCCAAGATTCTTCTGCAAATACTAATGCAAAGGCAGAAGACCAAGCTGAGAAATAATAATTTTTAAAATATTTTTCTTGGGTAAATATAAGCACGAGGTGATATTATGATTAATATGACAAAAATTGACTATGTTATTAATACTACTGGAGCATCCTATGAAATTGTCAGAAAGGCACTACTTGATAGCGATGGCGATGTTGATGACGCTATAAAATTTATCAATGAAGGAAGATACGAAGAGGCAGCTGAGGCTTCAAAGGTGTTCGAAAGCGAAGAGGAAAAAGAATCCTACGAAAGTCGTGAAGGTAAAACAGGCAGAGAATATGTTGACGAAGTTATAAATTATCTTGACGAAATTGTTGACGCAATAAAGGAAATTTGGAGAAAGGGCAACGCAAGCAGACTTCTTGTTGAAAAAGAAAATGAAACAGTTTTATCTCTTTCCCTAACGACATCTGCCATTGGAATGATTTTGGCGCTTCCTGCATCACTTATTGGACTTTCTGCAGCCTATGTTTATGACTACTCCTTTAAAATAATTATGGAAAATGGCGAAGTCATTGATGTCAAAGAATATTTAAAAGACAAAAGTAAATTCAAATAAAAAGTGAAGAGCCCTGCGGGGCTTTTTTCTTTAAGGCGAGGAGCAAAATGATAATCACAAGTAAAAACAATGAGACCTATAAATTTTTAAAGAGTTTAAAGGAAAAAAAATACAGGCAAGAGCATGGACTTTTTATGGTGGAAAAGCCCCTGGTAATGGAAGAGGCAAGAGACTTTAGACCCAAATATATTGCCCTAAGCGAGTCTTCCTTTAAGGAAAATAAATTCCCTGACATAAGAAAAAGAGTGAAGGAAGAAGACTTATTTATTTTTTCAGACAATATTTTCAAAAATCTTTGCGATGCAGTGACTTCACCTGGCATAATCGCCTACTACAGTGAGGTCCACAGAAAGTTTCATGAAGAGTCTGGGAAATTTTTGTACTTAGATGATATAAGAGAGCCGGGAAATCTTGGAGGAATGATAAGATCTGCTGATGCCTTTGGTCTTGATGGACTAATTATTTCGCCAAACTCCTGCGATTTATACAATCCAAAGACAGTTAGATCTTCCATGTCATCAATTTTTAGGGTCCCAATTTATTTTATGAGCCGGGAAGATTTGGTGAATTTAGATTTTAATATTATTGCAACTTCACTTAACAACTCAAGATCCACAAGGGACTATAAATTTAAGGACAAGGACATTGTCGTAATAGGCAACGAGGCAAAGGGAGTATCCGAATTTTTGATGTCCCATGCCAAGGGTTTTTTAAATATTCCAATCTCAGAGAATGT
This sequence comes from Peptoniphilus sp. HMSC062D09, assembly GCF_001811425.1. Taxonomy (NCBI): domain Bacteria; kingdom Bacillati; phylum Bacillota; class Tissierellia; order Tissierellales; family Peptoniphilaceae; genus Peptoniphilus; species Peptoniphilus sp. HMSC062D09. The sequence continues at coordinate 62,459 of NZ_KV804704.1, forward strand.
TGACTCCTTAAATGCCAATGTTGCAGCATCAATAATAATTTACGAGATGATGAAATGAAATATGTAATTGTGGCAGAAAACTTTCCAGAAGACTCTGCCGAAAAATTAAAAGCTTATGGAGAAGTAGTGAGGACTCGTGCCAACAAAAACCTTTTAAAGGGGCTTGACACTCATCCAGATATTTTAGTACACCCACTTCCAAGTGGAGAGCTTGTTGTGGACAGAGATAATTTTGAATACTACAAAAAAATTTTTCCAGACAAAAAGATCCTTCCATCACATTCAAGTTTGTCAAAAAAGTATCCAAAAGATGTGCCCCTGAATGCCTTCACTTTTAAAAATTATTTCATCCACAACCTAAAATTTACAGATCAAGTTCTCTTAGATTATTACAAAAATTCTGGCTATGAGATGAAAAACATTAAGCAGGGCTATGGCAAGTGCTCCTCCCTTGTGACAGAGGACTTTATCATTACAAGTGACGGCGGAATTTATGAAAGCCTAAGGGATTTTATACCAATTTATAAGATAAATCATGGGGAGATTAAACTTCAAAACTTTAACTATGGTTTTATAGGTGGGGCAAGTGGAGCCTTGGGCAAAAAAATATTCTTCACAGGAGATTTTTCTCATCACTCCTCCTATGAAGAAATTTTAAAAATTATAAAAAAATATGATTATGAAATTGAAATTTTATCCAAAGACCCAATAGAAGATTATGGCTCAATATTTTTTATAGGATAATTTAACTCCTCTTAAGGATTTTTTTTATTGTACTTAATTAAGTAAAGGGAGAAAAAAAGTCCAATCACAAAGAAAATTATTGAAGTGAAAGAGTAATCCACAACTTTGGAAAAATATAATATGAAAAAGTTGTTGTAGATAATTGGAATAAGCAAAATATAGAAAAAGTAAAAATTTTTATTTTTGTAGATAAGGGGCAGTGAAATTAAAATAGGCAAGGCAAGGGAACTTAGACCATGAAAATTTAAAAATGCAAAAAAACCATAAAGATTTTCTTCAAGAACAGGAAGAATTGGTATAGAACCCATAAGGATAGTCAAAATAAAAAGATATTTTAGCTTGTTTTTCATATTTGCCTCCAAATAATTTTTCTTCATAAATTATATCAAAAATAGAAAAATTTTGTTTTAAAAACTTTACAGAGGGTAATAAATGTTAGTAAGTTGAGAGAGAATTTCTCTTTACTCTTGAATTTTTAAAGATTATATGTTAATATAAGAGCAATTTTAAAAATGGCTTTGATAAGAAGAGTAAATTATATAAAATTTTTAGAGAGGAAACGGCTGGTGCAAGTTTCCAATTTTATATTTTTGAAAACTAACTTGGAGCCCCATAGCAAACTATGGCGTATGGATGCGTTAAATCCCTCGAGTTTAATTAAGGTGGAACCACGGTCATCGTCCTTTGGGATGATGACTTTTTTTATTTTATTTTTTAATTTTAGGAGGATATGATGATAATTAAATACCCAGACGGATCACAAAAGGAATATGAAAGTGGCGTAAAGGTAAAAGAAATTACTGGAGATATCTCCCAAGGACTTCTTAGAGATTCCCTTGGAGCTGTTGTCAATGGAGAAATTTTAGGACTTGACGATGAAGTTTATGAAGATGCTCACTTCAAAGTTGTAAAATTCGATGACATTGAAGGAAAGAAAATTTTATGGCACACTGCATCTCACTTAATGGCTTATGCAATTAAGGAACTTTATCCAGAAGCAAAATTTGCCATTGGACCTGCAACTGAAACAGGCTTCTACTATGACCTAGACCTTGAACACAGATTTGTAGATGAAGACCTAAAGGCAATTGAAGACAAAATGAAGGAACTTGCTAAAAAAGATCTTCCAGTAGAAAAAATTGAAGTTTCAAGAGAAGAAGCAATAAAGTATTTCAAGGAAAAAAATCAAGATTACAAGGTTGAACTAATTGAAGACCTTCCAGAAGATGAAAAGATCACTATGTATAAGATTGGCGACTTCACTGACCTTTGCAAGGGACCACATCTTCTTTCAACTAAAAAAGTTAAGGCAATAAAACTTCTTTCAATAGCTGGTGCTTATTGGAGAGGCGACTCAAATAACAAAATGCTACAAAGAATTTATGGTATTGCCTTTGAAAAACAAAAACAATTAGATGAATACATTGAAAGACGTGAAGAAGCTGAAAAGAGAGACCACAGAAAACTTGGAAAAGAGCTTGACCTCTTTAGCATGCACGAAGAAGGACCTGGCTTCCCATTCTTCCATCCAAATGGAATGATTTTGAGAAACACTCTACTTGACTGGTGGAGAGGAGTTCTAAATGAAAATGGTTATGGAGAAATCTTAACTCCAATTATCTTAAACGAAGCTTTGTGGCACAGATCAGGACACTGGGATCACTACAAGGACAATATGTATTTCACAAAAATTGACGACGGAGATTATGCAGTAAAACCAATGAACTGCCCAGGCTCAATTTTAGTTTACAATTCAAACAATCACTCTTATAGAGACCTTCCAATTAGACTTGCTGAATACGGAATTGTTCACAGACACGAACTTTCTGGAGCCCTACACGGACTATTTAGGGTAAGAACATTTACTCAAGACGATGCCCATGTTTACTGCCTATTCTCACAAGTTAAAGACGAAGTATTTAAGATGATTGACCTTGCTGATTACCTATACAGCACTTTTGGCTTTAAATATACAATTGAACTTTCAACAAGACCAGATGACTTCATGGGCGACATCGAATCATGGAACTTGGCTGAAAAGTCACTTAAGGAAGCCCTAGAAGAAAAGAAACTTCCATACACAATTAACGAAGGCGACGGAGCTTTCTATGGTCCTAAGATTGACTTCCACCTAGAAGATGCCATTGGAAGAACTTGGCAATGTGGTACAATCCAACTTGACTTCCAACTTCCAGAAAACTTTGACTTAACTTATGTTGATGAAGATGGAGAAAGAAAGAGACCAGTTATGCTTCACAGAGCCCTACTTGGTTCAGTTGAAAGATTTATGGGTATCCTAATCGAACACTTTGCAGGTAAATTCCCACTATGGTTATCTCCAGTACAAGTTGAAGTTATCCCTGTATCTGACAAATTTAAAGATTTTGCAGAAAAAATTGCAGACAAACTTCACGCTGAAGGACTTAGAGTTCACCTTGATGGTCGTACAGAAAAAGTTGGCTACAAGATTAGAGAAGCACAAGTCAAGAAGATCAACTACATGCTAGTAATTGGTGAAAAAGAAGAAACTTCTGGCAAACTTTCTGTTAGAAAGAGAAATGGCGAAGAAATCGATGGCGTTGATGTAGATGAATTTATTGCATCACTTAAAGAAGAAATCAAAAATATGACAATAACTGACTAATTTTTAATTTTTCAGTTGAAAATCTTATTAAATAAAGATAAAATCTAAGCAGGTGAAAGCCTGCTTATTTTTTATGAGGATTTGTCTAAAAATAGCAAATAATTTCTTTACAAAGCCAAGTCCTTGTGATAAAATACATTGATGTAACCGCACAGAATAGGTTTAAAAACATAGGTGCCTATAATGGCGAGTCTTGTAATGAGGAGGTGCTACAATGTACGCAATTATTGAAACAGGCGGAAAACAATATGTTGTTGAAGCTGGTGACAAAATTAAAGTTGAAAAATTAGATGTTAAAGAAGGCGACAAGGTAACTTTTGACAAAGTTCTTTTTGTTTCAGGTGATGAGCCTAAAGTTGGTGCTCCATTTGTTGATGGCGCAAAAGTAGAAGCTAAGGTATTGGCACAAGGTAAGAACAAAAAAGTTGTTGTTTACAAATACAAATCTAAGAAAAACGAAAGAAAGAAAAACGGACACCGTCAACCATACACTTTAGTTGAAATTTCAGGTATTAACTAATGACTAGTATTGACCTTTACAAAAAGGGCGATTATTACTGTGGATTTAAGTCTTGTGGTCATGCAGAGGGCGAATTTGATAAAATTGTCTGCTCCAGCATTTCTACTCTCACTCAAACTCTTTATTTTACACTGATAAATAAACTTGGAGTTTGTGAAAGTGAAATTAAAGACACACAGGGCGACGGATTATTGAAAATAGAAATTTTAAATAGTGATATTTTTAAAAGAAAAGATATTCAAACTTGTTTTGAATTTATGATAATGGGAATTGAGCTTATCGATGAGGCTTACCCAGAATATTTGACACTAAAGATCGTGGAGGTGTAAAATGATTAAATTTGATTTATTGCTTTTTTCTTCAAAAAAGGGAGCAGGTTCTTCTAAGAACGGTCGTGATTCAAACTCAAAGAGACTTGGAGTTAAAAGAGGCGACGGTCAATTTGTTCTAGCAGGCAACATCTTAGTTAGACAAAGAGGAACAAAAATCCATCCAGGCGAAAATGTTATGAAGGGTTCTGATGACACTTTATTTGCTACGGCTGATGGTATTGTGAGATTCACAACTAAGGGCAAGGGCGGAAAGAAATTCGCCAATGTTTACGAAGAAGAAAAAGTTGAATTAGCATAAAGATGAAGCAAGGGAAACCTTGCTTTTATTTTTTTCTTTGTAAAATCTAAAATTTCACCAAGATTTTACATATTTGACATAAGGTTCAAGTTTTCACTACAATTCAGTGTTAATTCTATGATATAATTTTAGAAAATGCGAGGTTAAAATGTTTATAGATATAGCAAAAATAAAATTAAAAGCCGGAAAAGGTGGAGATGGCGCTGTCGCTTGGAGACGAGAAAAGTTTGAACCAGCTGGTGGACCTGCTGGAGGCGACGGTGGAAGAGGCGGAAGCGTAATTGTAATGACGGACTCTGGACTTCACACCTTGATGGATTTTAGATATAAAAGAGAATACAAGGCCGAAAATGGACAAAACGGCATGAGTAAATTAAAATTTGGAAGAGATGGCGAGGACATAATCTTAAAAGTTCCCGTTGGAACTCTAATTAGAGATGCAAATACCAAGGGCGTCATCTACGACTTAAAGGAAAATAATATGGCTGTCACTGTATGTAAGGGTGGCAAGGGTGGCCTTGGCAATGCAAGATTTAAGACATCAACTAGACAAGCACCGGCCTTTGCCCAAGCAGGCAATGTTGGCGAAGAAAGGGAAGTAATTTTAGAATTAAAACTTCTCGCTGATGTTGGACTTGTTGGTTTTCCAAATGTAGGCAAGTCAACCCTACTTTCCATAGTGACATCTGCCACTCCAAAGATTGCAAACTATCACTTCACAACCCTTTCTCCAAACCTTGGAGTTGTAAGAATTGATGAAGGTGAATCCTTTGTAATTGCAGACATACCTGGTCTTATTGAAGGGGCATCTGAAGGAATTGGACTTGGAGACGAGTTCTTAAAGCATGTTGAGAGAACTGGAATTTTAATCCATGTCCTTGACATTTCTGGCTCTGAATACAGGGACCCTCTTGAGGACTTTTATAAGATCAACGAAGAACTTGTGAGATACAATGAAAAGTTAGGCGAAAAGAAGCAAATTATTTTTGCCAACAAAATGGATATGCCAGGTGCCCAAGAAAATCTAAAAAAATTGGAAGAAGAACTTGGCGACAAATACGACATTATAGCAGGTTCTTGTGCAACTACAAAAAATTTGGACAAATTAATGAAGCTAACATATAATAAGCTAAAAGAAGTAGATTATAGTGACTACAAGACCTACGATGAAGAGCATGTGGAAGAAGTTACAAGAGAAGAAGGCATAAAAGTATTTAAAGATAATGGCGAATACTTTGTTGAAGGACCTTATATTGACAAACTCCTTCGCTCCACAAATTTTGACGATTACGACTCACTTAAATATTTCCAAGAAAATCTTAGAAAAAATAAAGTTGTTGAAAAGTTGGAAGAACTTGGGGCAGAAGATGGATGCTCTGTATTTATCGGCGGATACGAATTTGAATTTTTTGAATAAATAATAGATAGGAGAAAGAATGTTAAGAGGAAAAGAAAGATCATATTTAAAGAGTCTTGCTCACAATATGGATCCCCTTATCCAACTTGGAAAAGATGGCATCAATGAAGGCTTTTTAAATCAAATAGATAAACTTTTAGAGGATCATGAACTTGTAAAGATAAAAGTTTTGCAAAATGCACCAGTAGAAGTTGATGAAATTGTTGACGAAATATTAGAAAAAACTGGGGCGGAATTTGTGCAAAAAATTGGCAAGAAACTTACAATTTATAGAGAATCTAAGGAAAACAAAAAAATAGAATTGCCATGAAAAAATATGGAATTTTTGGAGGAACTTTTAACCCCATTCACTACGGTCATCTCATGATTTGTGAATATTTAAAGGAAGAGTTAGGTCTAGACAAAATTATCTTTATACCAACGGGCAATCCTCCTCACAAGGACCTTGATGTTTCGGCAGAGGACAGGTATGACATGGTAAGGCTCGCCATAGAGTCAAATCCAAATTTTGAAATCTCTGACATAGAAACCAAGAGGGTAAAATTATCCTACACTGTTGATACAGTTAGAGAACTAAAAAAAATTTATAAAGAAGAAAAATTATTTTTCTTAATAGGTCTAGACACACTTTTTCAACTTAAGACTTGGAAAAAAATAGAAGAGCTTTCAAAGGAAATTGAATTTGTTGTGGCACTGAGACCAAAATATATAGACATCGAAGAAATAAATAGAGAATTAAAATTTTTGCGAGAAAATTATGGGACTAGTGTGGAAATTATTCACACACCCCTCTACGAAATTTCTTCAACTGAACTTAGAGATAGAATTAGAGATGAAAAATCTGTTAGATATTTAATTCCAGAAGAAGTTGTGAATTATATTAAGGAAAGCGGGTTTTATAAAAATGACCTATGATTTAAAAAAGTATGAGAATGAAATTCGCGAGAGAATTGGCGAAAAGAGATTTCTTCACACAATAAGGGTAAAAGACACAGCCATAAAGCTTGCAAAGATTCACGATGTAGATGTGGAAAAGGCAGAAATTGCTGGTTTCTTACACGATTGTGCAAAAATAAGAGATAAGAAAGATTTAATTAAAAAAGCCAAGGATAATAATCTCCTCCTAACTAAGGAGATGATAAACGCTCCGCAAATCATTCACTCTTATCTTGGCGCCCTATTTGCAAGGGAATTTTATGGCATTGATGATGAGGACATTTTAAATGCCATTACTTATCACACAACTGGCAGAGCCAATATGTCTGATCTTGAAAAAATAATTTTCTTGGCAGATTATATTGAGCCCTTGAGAAATTTTGACGGCGTAGAAAGGGCAAGGGAACTTGCCAATAAAGACTTAGACGCTGCCATGTATTTCGCACTAAATAACACCCTAAAATTTTTAGTTGAGCGTGACTCCTACATTGTCCCGACCACAGTTTTAGCTAGAAATTTTTATAAGGAGATGAATATTTGAAAACTTTTTTTAAAGCTTTTATAACGACAATAATAGTCGTACTGGTCTTGGCACTAGCAGGCGTGGCAGGATACTTTTATTTTATAGGAAATGAAGACGACGGCAAGCTAGACCAAGATGGAGAAGATCTTCAGTTTTTAATGCTTGGAGTGGACTCTCTCGACTCAAAAAAAGCAGATAATGCCAGGTCAGATACAATTATGGTAGTAAATGTAGATGGCAAGAGCAAAAAGGTAAATATAATTTCAATCCCAAGGGACACTTACACAAAGATCAATGGTTACAAAAAGACAAAAATCAACCACTCCTTTAAGTATGGAGGAAGTGAGCTAACTCTTGACACTGTAAATAACCTTCTTGGCACAGATATAAAATATTATGTCACAGTGGACTACAGATTTGTAGAAGATGTAGTAGATAAAATTGGCGGAGTCACAGTTGATGTACCCATGGACATGAAGTATGAAGACCCAACAGCAGACCCACCTCTAAAGATTGACATAAGAGAGGGGACACAAACACTTAATGGCTACGATGCCATTGGATTTTTAAGATTTAGAAAGGGTTACAAGGACGCAGACCTTGGAAGAGTTAAAGCACAGCAACAATTTATGGCATCACTTTTATCTAAGATTAAGGAGCCAAAGACTTTATTAAAGGCACCCTTCCTCATAGGCTCTTATGTAAACTACTCTGAAAACAATATTCCAGTAAAAAAACTTATTAAGGTGGCAGCCAATATGCGCAGCATAGGCACAGAGGACATAACAACAAATACACTTCCAGGCACACCAAAATATATGGGAGGAGTATCATACTTCGTGCCAAACGAAAATAAAATACAAGTAATGCTTGTTGAATATAATTTTAAATAGGAGGCAAAATGACAGTAGAAGAAAAATTAGATATTATCTTGAAATCTTGTGAATCAAAAAAGGGAATCGACACAAAAGTTTTGGACATAGGAGGCATGACTTCCATAGCAGATTATTTTGTAATCGTAAGTGGAAACTCATCAACCCAAGTAGATGCCCTTGCTAGGGAAATTGACGAAAAACTTTCAGAACAAGGCGAAGAGCCTATGAACACTGAAGGCAAAAATTCAAGTAGATGGATAATTTTAGATTTTGGTGATATAATAGTACATGTATTCCACAAGGATGAGAGAGAATATTATAATCTCGAAAGATTGTGGGAAGATAGCGACAATAAAAACCATGATCATGAAAATGAGGAGGAATAATAATGGTTAAAACACTACACACTGACAAAGCACCTGCAGCAGTAGGTCCTTATTCACAAGCAACAGAAGTTAACGGATTTATTTTCACATCAGGACAAATTCCACTAATACCTGAAACAGGCGAACTTGTATCTGACGACATCAAAAAGGCAACTGCAAGAAGTCTTGACAACATCAAGGCAATCCTAGAAGAAGCAGGATCAAGCATGGACAAGGTTCTTAAAGTAAATATTTTCTTAGACGATGTAAATGATTTTGCAGCAGTAAATGAAGTTTATGCAGAATATTTTACAGAACACAAACCAGCAAGATCATGTGTTGAAGTAGCTAACCTTCCAAAGAAAGCTTTAATCGAAATCGAAGCTATCGCAGTAAAATAATTATTTCAATAATAGACCCTTCGGGGTCTTTTTTTATAAAATAGAAGTGGTGAAAAATGAAAGAGACAAATGTAAATGATATTGATAAGATTAGTGATGCCTTTATCATAGATGTGCGTGAAGATGAAGAAGTATTTGAGACAGGGACAATAAAGGGAGCAGTTCACCTTCCTATGATGACAGTGCCAAATAACTTAAACAAGATCCCAAAAGACAGAGAAATTTATATCCTCTGCAGAAGTGGCAGAAGATCCTATGAAGTGGCATCTTACCTAAGTGAGCTTGGCTACAATGCCATAAACCTTAAGGGCGGAATTATAAAGTATATGGGAAAGCTTGTTAAATAATTTTTGCAATTTAAATATTTGTTAAATATTTTTTCGATAAGGAAGTTTTTTTGCAGCTTATGTGTTATAATGCGTAAGGAAAGAACTTGAGGGCCGAGTGAATCTCGGTCTATTTTTTTGTTCAAAATAGATTAGGAGAATATATTGAGATTTAACGAATTAAATTTATCTAGGGAAGTTTTGCAGGCGATTGAGGAAATGGGTTTTGTAAATCCATCAGAAGTACAGGAGCAAACAATTCCTGAAATACTTAATGGTCACGACCTTCTTGCGCAAGCTCAAACGGGCACTGGCAAGACTGCTTCTTTTGGCATTCCAATGATAGAAAAAATTGTAGATAATAATTATGAGTCTTTGCAGGCACTTGTCCTTGTTCCAACGAGAGAACTTGCAAGACAGGTGTCAGAAGAACTTAAAAAACTTTCTAAACATAAAACTTTTATAAGGGTCCTTGCTATTTATGGTGGAGCAGACATGGGCAAGCAACTTAGAGAATTAAAGAGGGGCGCAAGTATTGTAGTAGGCACTCCAGGAAGGGTCATGGATCACATGAAGAGGAAGACTATTGATTTATCTGATTTAAAATTTTTGGTTCTTGACGAGGCAGACGAGATGTTCGACATGGGCTTTAGGGATGACATGAAGACTATAATCGAAAAGACAAATGATGACAGAAAAACTTTGTTTTTCTCTGCAACTTTTGACAATGAGATAAAGGAATTTTCAAAACTTTATCAAACAAATCCAAAAAAAGTTATCATCGAAAAGAAGGAGCTCACTGCAGAAAAAATTAAGCAATACTATTTGGAATTAAATAGGAATATGAAGACGGAAATTTTAAACAGGCTCATCTTAATTCACAAGCCAAAGAAGTCTATTATTTTTTGCAACACTAAGAGAATGGTGGAAAATTTGGAAGAGGAAATTGCACAAAAGGGCTACAAGGTGGACTCCCTTCACGGCGATATGCGTCAGTCTTCTAGGGACAATGTCATGAAAAAGTTTAGGAAAGGAACAATTGATGTGTTAATTGCAACTGATGTTGCTGCTCGTGGTCTTGATGTTTCTGACATAGACATTGTTTTTAACTACGACCTGCCACAGCAAGCTGAGTATTATGTCCACAGAATTGGGCGTACGGCAAGAGCTGGCAAAAAGGGTCTGTCTTTTAGCTTTGTGACTAGCAGGGACTATCCAAAGTTTAGAGAAATCGAAAAGTATGCAAATATAAAGATGGAAAGAATAGATTTGCCAACTAAAGGGGACCTTGAAAGAGAAAGTATGGAAAATTTACTTGACAGGGTCAGCAAAAATATTTTAAAGGCAGAAGACAATGTCCGATACAGCGAAGTTTTAAATAAACTTTTGGCTCAGGGACACAGTTTATACGACATAAGCGTTTCACTTTTAAAGATGGTAAATGAGTCTTCAAAAAACAGAAAAATTACTGAGCTTGATAAGGTTGACTTTGGCAAAAAATTTGAAATGAATAGATCTAATAGGGCTGACAAGTCTAATAGAAAGACCAAGACGACTAAAGAAATGAAAAAGATTAAAGGACCAAAGATTTTTATCAATAAGGGCAAGAGAGATGGCGTAGACTCTCGCGAAATCATTAGGCTTATTGAGAAGCACACAAATGTATCTCCAGGTGAAATTGGCAGGATCAACATTATGCCAAACTTCACTTTTGTGGAAATTCCAAAAAATATGATTAAAGATGCCATAAAAGATCTTGACGGCAAAAAAATTAAGGGCAAGACTCTTAAAGCAGAATATTCTGAAAAATAAAATTTATATTTTGAACTCCTCCTGTGAAAATTTTTCACAGTGAGGAGTTTTTTATTATATTTAGATTATAAATTCAAGTTACCAAAAAAGGAGGTCAAGCCTCCCTTATATAATTTATTATTTATCGTATGAAATTTTAAAATAATCTAAATAAGTTTTAAACCTATCTTGTGCTGATAAGCAAGTGTCAAGTAAAAATTCTCTCTCTTTTTTATAATTTGAAAGTCCTCTGTAATAGAAAAATTTTAAGTCGTCACTAATAATAAAGGGAACAAGACCATTCTTTAGGCATTCTTTTAAGATTATTAATCTACCAACTCTGCCATTTCCGTCTTGGAAGGGATGAATTTTTTCAAATTTGTAGTGAAAGTCAATTATATCTTCAATAGTTTTTGCTTCCCTTTTCTCATAGGAGGCCAAAAGTTTTTTCATCTCATGAGCCACATCTTCTGGTAAAGTTGTATCATAACCACCAACTTCATTGGGATATGCTTTATATTCTCCAACATTAAACCAGTCTTTTTTTGAATCACTTGTTCCAGACTTTAAGGTTTTGTGAAGATTTTTAATAAATTCTTCTGTTAAAGCTTCATCATATAAGTCAATAATTTTATCAATAGCTTGAAAGTGATTTAGGGTTTCAATTATATCGTCAACATTTAAAGAACTATTAGCATCATCAAGACCAATTGTATTAGTTTCAAAAATTAGTCTAGTTTGCTCTTCACTTAATTTACTTCCCTCAATATGATTGGAATTATAAGTAAATTCAACTTGTAATTTGTGATAAATTCCGCCGCTTATTTTATTGTTTTTTTCATATTTTAATGTATCCAATAAATTTCTTTCCATAAATGTATTATATCCTTTTTAAAGGCAATCAGCAATAAATTAGGTTTTTGACAAACTTTTATTTTTATTTTGGATAATAAAAATGTTATGAAGAAAAAATTATATAAAGACTTGATTGATCATAAGATTTAATCAAAATGATTAGGGGATTTTTATTTGCAAATTTTTTCTTTTAAACTCTGTTATAATGTAGTAAGGAGGTTTTTTATGGATAATAAATTTTTAATTATAGATGGAAGTTCACTTTTTTTCAGAGCTTTTTACGCTCTCCCTCTTTTAAAAACTAAGAGGGGCCTATACACAAATGCGATTTACGGCTTTGTCATGATGGTGGAAAATGCCATAGAGAAGATAAATCCTACTCATGTGGCAGTTTGTTTTGACATGAAAGGTAAAACTTTTAGGTCTGACATTTTTAAGGACTACAAGGGCACTAGGCAAAAGACTCCAAATGAACTTGAACAACAATGGCCTCTTGTCCGAGACATTTTAAACTTGATGAATATAAAAATTTTGGAATCACCTGTCTATGAAGCAGACGACATCGCAGGCACTCTTTCAAAACTTGCCAGCCAAGAAAATTTTGAAACTTATCTTTTAACTGGCGACAAGGATTATTTCCAACTTGTAAATGACAAGACAAGGGTCCTCTTAACTCGCAAGGGCATAACTGAAATGGACATCATAACAGTTGAGAGCCTAAAGAAAAATTATGGACTTGAGCCTCATGAATTTATTGATTTAAAGGCACTTATGGGGGACCAATCTGACAATATTCCAGGAATTTATGGTATAGGAGAAAAAACTGGACTGAAACTAATTAAAGAGTTTAAAAACATTGAAAATCTTTACGAAAACATTGAAAATGTTACCGCTAAAAAGCTAAAGGAAAAATTAATTGAGGGCAAAATGTCTGCCTTTATGAGCAAAAAATTGGGGACAATTGTAAGAGATGTGCCAATTGAAGAGTCTTTAGATGACTTCAAAAAAGTGGACTACGATTATGAAAATCTTTCAAGGATGTATCGTGACTTTGAATTTAATTCCATGCTTGCAAGACTTCCAGAAGAGTATAGGAAAGAAGAAGTGGAGGAAATTTCCGAAGATAATTTTAAATTTAAGGAAATAAAAAACCTAGATGACTTTATAGAAAAAGCGAGAGATGAAAAGTCCCTTGCCTTTAAATTTATTTCTGATGGCAAAATTTATGAAGGTATAGAGCCAATTTATCTTGCCCTAAAAATTAAGGATGACCTTGTGAATTTCATTTCTTGGGGAAATATTGATTTTAAGAAGCTAAAGGAAGTCATGGAAGATGAAGGCATAGAAAAACTTGGCTACGACATGAAAGAAGACATAATCATCTTAATGGATCTTGACATGGACATAAAAAATTACTGCCACGATGTGGTTATAGCTGAATATATTTTAAATTCTACAAAAAGCGACTACGACTTAAATAAAATTTCCATGGACTACTTTAAGAATGGCTATATGGATGAGGAAGACCTCTTGGGCAAAGGGGCAAAGAAAAAAACTTATGCAGGCTTAGATAAGGATGACCTATTTAAATATTTTGCCTTTATGTTAAATACAATTTACAAATTGGAAGGTCTTCAAAGAGAAAAAATTGAAGAAGAAGAGATGACCTCTCTTTACAAGGACATGGAGCTGCCACTAATTGAAGTCCTTGCCTCCATGGAATATGTGGGCATCAACACTGACGAGGCTGTCCTTGATGAAATTGACGAGAAAATTACTTTAAAGCTAAAGGATTTGGAAGAAGAAATTTATAGAGAAGCTGAGGAAGAATTTAACATCAATTCACCAAAACAGTTGGGCGTGATTTTATTTGAAAAGATGGACTTTCCGGTGATTAAAAAGACAAAGACGGGCTACTCAACTTCTGCCGATGTTCTAGAAAAACTTCGCGGCAAGGGCGAAATCATTGACAATATTTTAGACTACAGAAAATTTTCTAAATTAAAATCAACTTACATTGACGGACTAAAGGCTGTTATAAATAAAAAGACCAACCGAATTCACTCAAGATTTATGCAAACAGTAACTGCAACGGGAAGAATTTCATCTACTGAGCCAAACCTTCAAAACATTCCAATAAAAACTGAAGAGGGAAGGTTAATTAGAAAGGCATTTTTGGCATCGGAAAATTCAGTTTTAGTGGACGCCGACTACTCACAAATTGAACTTCGTGTCCTAGCTGCACTTTCAAAGGACAAGGAAATGCTTGATGCTTTTAAACATGGCTTGGACATACACAGAAAAACTGCATCAGAAGTTTTCCATGTGGACTATGACGATGTAACTGCCCTTCAAAGGTCTGAGGCAAAGGCTGTAAACTTTGGAATAGTCTACGGAATTTCTGACTACGGACTTTCACAAAACTTAAATATATCGAGAAAGGCTGCCAAGGAATACATCGACAATTATTTGGGACACTTTGTGGGAATAAAAAATTATATGTCAGAGGAAATTGAAGAAGGCAAAAAGAAGGGTTATGTTGAGACAATTTTTAAGAGGAGGAGATACATCCCTGAGCTTAGTGCTAAGAACTTTAACATAAGAAGTTTTGGCGAGAGAATTGCCCTTAACACACCAATCCAAGGTTCTGCAGCGGACATTATAAAAATTGCCATGGTAAAAGTTTATAATGAACTTAAAAAGAGAAATTTAAAGTCCAAACTAATAATTCAAATTCACGACGAACTTGTTGTTGACGCTGCAGAAGATGAAGTGGAAGAAGTTAAAAAAATTATGAAGGACTTAATGGAAAATTCTGTTGACTTAAATGTAAAACTTTCTGTTGATATGAACACTGGAGTAAATCTCTATGAATCAAAATAAAATTATTGGACTTACTGGATCTATTGCAACGGGAAAATCTCAGGTCTCAAAATATTTAAAGGGCAAGGGCATAAAGGTAGTTGACGCAGATTTAATTGCAAGAGATGTGGCAAATTATAAATCTGTAAAAAACAAAATCAAAAAAGTCTTTGGCGACGACCTTTACATCAATGAGGAGCTGGACAGAAAAAAGCTGGCTGAAATTATTTTTGCAAATAAAATTCACCGCCAAAAACTAAATGACATAATGCATCCAGAAATTTACAAAGAGATAAATAAAAAGATTAGGGGCAAAGAAGATCTCGTCTTTGTTGACATACCCCTTCTCTTTGAAAATGAAGATGTAAATAAGAAGTATGGACTTGACTTTGACGAGATTTGGCTTGTTTATGTTGACAGAGAAACTCAGACAAAAAGGCTCATGGATAGAGACGACATTTCAAGAGAATATGCAGAAGAAAAAATAAATTCACAAATTTCTGTTGAAGAAAAGAGAAAAAAAGCAGATGTCATAATCGACAACTCAGGTATTTTAGAAGAAACTTTCGCCCAAGTTGAAGAAAATTTAAAAAAATAAAAGAGATGTGTTGGAAATTTTCCAGCACATTTTTTTGCAAGGAAAAATTTACAAAATATAAAAATAACTTTACAATTCCTAATTTCTTTGTTAAGATATAACTTGTCCTAGGGGTATAGTTCAGTTGGTAGAACATTGGTCTCCAAAACCAAGTGTCGTGGGTTCGAGTCCTGCTACCCCTGCCAATTACTGATTGCGCAAGCAGTCAGTTTTTTTATGCCCATTTTTAAAATTTATATTATAGTTACTCTACATATTGATAAAATGGGAATTTCTATTGAATTTATTTAAAAAAATTTTATAACTATGATATAATTATATATTATGAATTGGAGGTCAACATGAAAGAAAAATTACTTGGAATCAAAGATGAATCCATGAAACTTTTAAATGAAGTTAATACAATTAAAGAAATAGATGAACTTAAGGTTAAATACTTAGGCAAAAAGGGCGAACTTACTCAAATCCTAAAGGGTATGAAGGACCTTTCTAATGAAGAAAGACCTGTTATGGGCGCTCTTGCCAACGAAGTGCGTGAAGCTATTGAAAAGTCAATTGAGGAAAAGAAAAATGAAATCAATGACAAAATTTTGGAAGAAAAACTTCACGAGGAAAGAATTGATGTCACTTTAAAGACTGACGAACTTATCTTGGGACATAGACATCCTCTAAAGAAAACTCTTGAGGATCTTGAAGATTTATTTACACACATGGGCTTTACTGTTTACGATGGTCCAGAAATCGAAACTGTGGAAAATAACTTTGATCTTTTAAATGCTCCAAAGGACCACCCTTCAAGAGATATGTCTGATACTTTTTATTTTGACAAAAATACAATTCTTAGGTCGCAAACTTCTCCTGTTCAAATTAGGGCAATGAAGGAACATGGCGCTCCAATTCGCATGATATGTTCTGGTAGAGTTTTTAGGTCTGACGAAGTTGATGCTACTCACTCACCAATGTTCCACCAACTTGAAGGTCTTGTTGTTGATGAAAAGATTTCTGTGGCAAACTTAATTGACACTTTAAATTATTTTGTTAAGTCCTTCTTTGGCGAAGACATGAAGACTAGATTTAGACCTCACTACTTCCCATTTACTGAACCAAGTCTTGAAGTTGACACTACTTGTCCATCTTGTGGAGGCAAGGGTTGCAAGGCTTGTGCCTATACTGGTTGGTCAATGGAATTATTGGGATGTGGCATGGTTCACCCTAATGTTCTTAGAAACTGTGGCATTGACCCTGAAAAATATTCTGGTTTTGCCTTTGGTATGGGTATCGACAGAATTGCAATGGTTAGGTACAAGATTACAGATATTAGAATGATGTTTGAAAACAACAAGAAGTTCTTGGAACAATTTTAAGGAGATAGAGATGTTATTACCGATTAAATGGCTTAAAGATTATGTTGATTTCGATTTTGATGTAAAAAAACTTGCAGATGGACTTTCTAATTCTGGGTCCCATGTTGAATCTGTTATTATTCCATCAGAAGGTTTAGATAAAATTGTAGTTGGAAAAATTGAAAAAATAGAAAAGCATCCCGATGCAGACAAGCTTGTTATTTGCTCTGTAAATGTTGGTGATGAAGTTTTACAAATTGTTACTGGTGCACCAAATGTTTTTGAAGGTGCCATAGTCCCTGTTGCCCTTCACGGCTCTACGGTTGCTGGTGGCGTAAAGATTAAAAAAGGAAAACTTCGTGGAGTTGAATCCAATGGCATGCTTTGCTCTCTTGAAGAGCTTGGCTTTGAAAATTCTGTCATTCCTAAGGAAGCGAGAAATGGAATTTTTATCTTCCCAGAGGGAACTGAAATTGGAAAATCTGCCTTGGAAACTCTTTTTATGGATAGCGACATTTTGGAACTTGAAATCACTCCAAATAGACCAGACTGCCTTAGCATCATGGGCATGGCTGTAGAAACTGCTGCATCCTTTGATTTAAAGACTAAGCACAATGATATTAAAATAGAAAATGAAGTAGATGATTTTTCTGATTATTTTGACGATATAGTTATCGAAACTGAAAACTGCAATAGATATTATTCAAAAATTCTTAAAAATATAAAGATTGGACCATCTCCACTTTGGCTACAAGCCTATCTTATGCAAGCAGGAGTTAGACCAATTTCAAATATAGTTGATTTAACAAACTTTGTAATGCTTGAGTACGGTCAACCTCTTCATGCCTTTGATTTAGATAGCCTAAAGAACAAAAAAATTGTAGTTAGAATGGCAAAAGATGGTGAAGAAACTGTAACTCTTGATGGCGAAACAAGAAAACTTACAAGTGACGACATTTTAATCACTGACGGCAGTGAAATAATAGGCCTTGCAGGAATAATGGGCGGACTTGATTCTGAAATTACAGAAAAAACTGTAAATGTACTTTTAGAAGGTGCGAACTTCAACAAAGAAAACATCAGAAAGACTTCAAGAAGACTTAACCTTAGAAGTGAAGCATCTTCAAGATTTGAAAAGGGAATCGACCCAAATCTTGCCAAGACTGCTGTTGATAGAGTTTGCCAACTTGCAGAAATGCTTGGCATTGCTGAAGTTGTTGGCGGAAGTAAAGATGTGGGAGATTTTGATAAGGCTCCAAAGGAAATAAAATTAAGACTTCAAAAAGTTAATGACTTAATTGGCGTGGACTTTACAATAGATGAAGTTGCCAATATTTTAAATAGACTTGAAATTGAAACTGATGTCAAAGAAGATTATCTTCTTGCAAAAATCCCAAGCGTGAGACTTGACCTAGGCATTGAAGAAGATTTAATAGAAGAAGTTGCAAGAATTTATGGCTACGACAATGTAGAACCTAAGAAATTAAGGGGAACATTAACTGTAGGAAGAAAGCCAAGATTTAGAAATGTTGAAGACAGAATCAAAAATCTTTTAATTGGTCTTGGTTATTCTGAATTTATGACTTACTCCTTTGTCAGTCCATCTTCCTATGAAAAGGCAAATTATAAAGAAGATGAAAAAAATATTATAAGAATTTTAAATCCACTGGGAGAAGACTATTCAATTATGAGGACAACTATTGTGCCTTCTATGATTGATGCCCTTGCCAAAAACTATGTTAGGGGCAACGAAAATGTTGGCGGATTTGAAATTGGAAATACCTTCTTCCCAACAGATGGTGAGTTACCTGCCGAAAAGTTAAAACTAACAATTGGCTTTTATGATTTAGGCGATTTTTATTACTTAAAGGAATCTATTGAAAAGCTCTTGTGGTATCTTGGCATTGAAGACCTTGAAGTTAGAAGAAAGGAAGTTAGCTTCTTGCACCCAGGTAGGTCAGCTGAATTTATTTTAAAGGGCGAAAGCCTTGGCGTCTTTGGCGAAGTTCATCCAAAGGTTCTTGAAAATTATGGCCTAAAGAAAAAGGCCTATGTAGCAGAACTTGACTTTGACAAAATTGTTGAAAACACTATTGGCAATTACACTTACAAGGAACTTCCTAAATACCCAACTATGAAGAGGGACTTTGCCTTTGTTATGGATAGAGATATTGACTCAGTTGAACTTGAGAAAATCTCTAAAAAATATGGCAAAGAACTTTTAGAATCCTTTAAGGTGTTTGATATTTACCAAGGTGAAAATATAGAAGAAGGAAAGAAATCTGTAGCCTTCTCACTTGTATTTAGAGCAGCCGACAGAACTCTTGAAGATGCTGAAGTTACAGAAATTTGTGAAAAGATAGTTGCTGAGATTGAAAGTGAAATTAAGGCTAAACTAAGATCCTAAGGAGGCTATTATGTCCGATACAAAGAGAATCGAAGTCACTATTGACGACATGAAATTTTATGTCAAGGGTAATGACAAGGAAGATTACATTAAAGAGCTTGCAGCAGATCTTGACATGAAGATCAAGGAAACTGCAAGGAGTAATTTTAAATTGAATCAAGTGCAGACTCTTGTGCTCTGCGCCCTAAACCTTTTAGATGATTTTGAAAAGATGAAGTCTGACAGGAATGACTTGGCAAATTTAGACGATGACAAAAAAGAAATCATTGAGAAAATGGAAGAAATTAAAGATTTAAAGAAGCAACTTTCAATTTTTGAAGAAGAAAATAAAAAAGTAAATACAAATTTCAGAGAACTTCAACAGAAAACTCTTGATGTAGAGGACAGAAATAGGAAAGTAAATAGAGATCTTCTTGAAAAAAATAAAGAAATTACTGATTTAAAAGAAGAAATTCAAAAACTTGAAGGAAATATTTCCACACTAGAAGAAAAAAACAACAATGCATCGAGAAGAATAATTGATTTGACAAGAGAACTGGAAAGTCTTTATGAAGAAAAGTAAATATGAACTCCTAGCACCTGCTGGTGATATGGCTGCCCTTAGGGCTGCTGTATCGGCAGGTGCTAATGCTGTTTATTTGGGCTATGACGAATTTTCCGCCAGGGCTAAGGCAAAAAACTTCAACAAGGAAGAGTTAAGGGAAGCAATTAACTACGCTCACCTAAGAGGCGTAAAAATTTATGTGACCTTTAACATTTTAATTGCTGATTTTGAAATAAAAAGAGCCATGGATAGGGTGAAGATGCTCTATGAAATTGGCGTTGACGCACTTATCTTACAAGATTTAGGCATAGCTTGGGAAATAAGGAAGAACTTCCCAGATTTTGAAGTTCATGCATCAACTCAAATGGCAGTAAATAATTTTTACGGTGCAAAATTTTTAAAGGAAATGGGTTTTACAAGAGTAGTCCTTGCTCGCGAAACTCCTCTTTTTGAACTTGAAAAAATTAGGGAACTAGACATAGATGTGGAGACCTTTATTCACGGAGCCCTATGCGTTTGTTACTCTGGCGAGTGTCTCATGTCGTCTATGATTGGTGGCAAGTCTGGCAATCGTGGCGAGTGTGCCCAAGCTTGCAGAAAGTCTTATGAAATTATAGATTTTGATGGAAATAAAATTGGCAAGAGACTTTATTATATTTCGCCCAAGGACTTAAACACCCTAGATGACGTTGCAAAAATAATAAATGCAGGTGGCTACTCCTTAAAGATTGAAGGGCGAATGAAAAACCCAGAGTATGTCTACACAGTTGTATCTTCCTACAAAAAATCCTTGGAAGGCAAGCTAAGTTTAGAGGACAAAGAAGATACAGAGCAAGTTTTTAACAGAGGCTTTACTAAGGGACTTTTTAATGGCGACTTTGGAAATGACTTCATCTCATCTGATAGACCTGACAACAGAGGCGTTGAAGTTGGAAAAGTTCTTGGGGCGACAAAAAACTTTGGGAAAGTAATTTTTTATGAAGATGTATTTGAGGGCGACGGACTAGAATTTATTTCTAGCAGTGGAAGATTTGGCATGAGGTCAAATTCCTTCTATGAGGCAAATATTCCCCATGAGATAAATTTATTTAAGGCTCCAATTTTAAATTCTAAAATAAATAGAACTTTTTCAAAAAAACTTTATGAAAAAGTTGATGAAAAAATTGAAAATTTTGACTACAAAAGAGATTTAGACCTAGATTTAAGGATAAAAATTGGCGAAAGACCTCTTATTAAGGTAAAAACTGGGGACTTATATGGGGATTTTGAGCTTGATAGAGTGGTTGAAGTGGCAAAAAAATCTGGACTAGATAGAGAAAGAGTCATTGAAAATATTTCTAAGACGGGAGAGAGTATTTTCCGCGTAAAAAATATTGACCTTGACCTAGAGGACAATGCCTTTTTGCCAATTTCTGCCATCAATGAACTTAGAAGAGAAGCCACAAAAATTTTGGAAAATAAAATTTTAGAGAGCTCAATAGATAGGTTTGAAATAGAAAATAAACTAGAAAATAAAAAGTTTGAAAGGCAAAATAAAGACCATAGAAGCAAAATAAAAGTCTTTTTCAATAAATTTAAGGATTTGGAAAATTCATCTTTAAAAGATATTGATGAGATAATAATTCGTGCCAAGGACTTAGAAAAATTTAATAAAAAATATAAAAATCGAGAAGTTTCAATTTATCTTGATAAGTTTTATTCCTACTATGAACTAGAAAATTTAAGGGAATATATTTTAAAAAATCAAAATGTCAAGGGAATTTGGGTAAATAATCTTTCGGAATATTATATTTTTAAGGATGACGACCTTGAAATAAATGGCGACATTGGTCTAAATGTATTTAACGAAGTCACATCAGATTTTTTATGTGACTTAGGTTTAAAGTCTATTACACTTTCGCCAGAATTAAATTCTGGACAAATTCAAAAAATTATAAACAAGAATGATGCTGAGATAAATGTGATTTCCTACGGCAGAGTGCCAGTTATGACTATGAAGCACTGTCCCTTCTCTGTCATAAAAAATTGCAGAGATGAGAAAAACTGTCCGACTTGCAAGTATAAAAATTATCTCTTGAGAGATGAGAAAAATGTGGACTTTGAAGTCCTAAGACAAAATACTTTTACGGAGATTTTTAATTCCTATCCAATTTTACTGGACGGATATGTAAACAAACTCCTGGAAAACAAGGTGAACCTTCTTATCTTGGCAGATGAATTTACAGATGATGTTATAAAATTATACAAAAATTACCAGGAAGATGACTTTAAAAAAATAAAAAAGAAATTAGAAGACAAGTACCAACAGGTGACTAAGGGACATATTAATAGGGGGATTGTCAGTGGATAATTCTTTTAAGAGATCAGGCAAAACTTTGGAGTTTGACAAAGTTTTAGCTGAACTTAAAAACCTTGCAAGCGCAAGTATTACAAATGAATACATCGAGGGTGTGGAGATTTCCACAGACTTTTTTGAGATAAGGGAAAGGCTAAACGAGACCAACGAAGCCTTAAAATTAGTTTTGGCAAAGGGAGAGCCACAGCTTTTTGGCATAGTTGACATAAAAAGTATTATCAAGCGTGTGGAAATTGGCGGAGCTCTTTCCGCCGGATCTCTTTTAAAGGTTTCTGACTTTTTAAGAGTTTCAAGGGGACTTAAAACTTATTTAAAGAGGGACTCCAACAGAGAGGAAGAAATAAAATTAAATTACATCGACAAGCTAATCGAAGACCTTTACACTGAAAAAAGCCTTGAAGATGAAATTAATTCAAAAATTATTTCTGAAGAAGAAATTGCCGACGACGCTTCTCGTGAACTTTTGAGAATAAGAAGGGGAATTGCGGCAAAAAAGGATTCCATAAAAAATAAATTAAATGGAATTTTATCTTCTCACGCAGATTTTTTGCAAGACGCCCTAGTAACTCTTCGTGATGGCAGATATGTTGTGCCCGTAAAAATCGAAAACAAATCGAGAGTTAAGGGCTTGGTTCACGACATTTCAGGCTCTGGACAAACTGCCTACATTGAACCCATGGCAGTTGTTGAAGCCAATAACGAGCTCAAGGAGCTGTATATAAAAGAAAATCTTGAAATCGAAAAAATACTTAGAGAACTTTCAGAACTCCTTGCAGAATCGGCTGAAGAAATAAAGTCAAATCAAGACAAATTAATTGAGCTGGACTTTATCTTTGCCAAGGCGAAACTTGCCATAGAATATCATGCAAATATGCCAAGGCTAAATAATGAAGGCAGGATTAACCTAATAAATGCCTACCATCCATTTTTAGACAGAAAAATTGCAGTTCCCATTGACATAAATCTTGGAGTAGATTTTACATCACTAATTATAACTGGACCAAACACTGGTGGTAAGACTGTAAGTTTAAAGACTGTTGGACTCTTATCACTTATGACTCAGTACGGACTACTTATTCCAGCAGAAGAAACTTCAGAGATTGCAGTTTTCGAAAGGGTTTTTGCAGACATAGGCGACGAGCAATCAATTGAGCAGTCCCTCTCAACTTTTTCATCTCACATGGTAAATATTGTTTACATCTTAAAAAATGTGACGAGAAATTCTCTGGTTCTCTTTGACGAACTTGGCGCAGGCACTGACCCAACAGAAGGGGCAGCATTGGCAAGGGCAATAATGGAATTTATGTTAGAGAAAAACATCAGGTGCATGTCTACAACTCACTACAATCAGCTAAAGGTCTATGCCCTCACAACAGATGGCGTTGCCAATGCAAGTATGGAGTTTGATGTTGACACTCTTTCTCCAACTTATAGACTTTTAATTGGCGTGCCAGGAAAATCTAACGCCTTTGAAATTTCAAGACGCTTGGGACTTCCCGATGAAATTATAGAGAAATCAAAAAAACTTTTGTCTTCTGAAAACATTGAATTTGAAGATGTCCTTAAGTCCATTGACAAGGACAGGACTAAGATAAGAGAATACAAGGAAGAGCTTGAGAGAGAAAAGCTTGACTTAGAAAAGGAAAATAAGAGACTTCAAACAAAGATAAAAAATTTGGAAGACCAAAAAGAAAAGATTTTAGAAAAATCTCGTGAAGAAGCAAAAAGGCTCTTGTTAAACACAAGAGAAAATGTGGATATTATTTTATCTGAAATAAATGAAGTTAGAGACAATATAAGCTCTGAAAACTCAAAGAGAATACAAGAGGCTCAGGATCTCTTGCGTGAAAGTCTAAAAAATTCCAGAAGCGATTCTGAACTTGAAATCAAAAAAGTTTCCAACCCAATTAGGGAGATAAAAGTTGGCGACAAGGTAAGAACCTCTCTTGGAAACATTGCAACAGTAGTGGAACTGCCTGATAATAAGGGCAATGTCCTAGTTCAGTCGGGCATTATGAAAATGAAAATGCCAAAGGAAAGTTTGACGAGAATTGATACTCAAGAGAACACAACCAAGCACAACACGAGAAATATTTTGAAGAACAAGGCAGCAAGCGTCAAGAGTGAAATTGACATAAGAGGCAAAAATTTTGAAGAAGCCAGAGATATTGTTGATAAATATTTAGATGATGCCTATCTTTCTGGACTAAAATCAGTTAGAATAATTCATGGAAAGGGCACAGGTGTCCTTAGACAAAAACTTAGAGAACATTTTAGAAATATAAAAATAGTAAAATCTTTTAAAGATGCGGAGTACAATGAAGGCGGCGACGGAGTAACTGTCGTAATCTTAAAGTAAGGAGTCAAGATGATAAATTTTAGAGAAGAAATAATAAAAATACTTGATGAAAAAATCGAAAGTTTAAAGGCAGAAGAAATTGACAAAATGGTAGAAGTGCCACCAAATTATGAACTTGGTGACTTTGCCTTTCCAGTTTTTCGCTTGGCAAAAATTTACAGAAAAAATCCTGCCATGATTGCAGAAGAACTTGCAGGAGAAATTAAGTCAAAATATTTTGAAAAAGTTGAAAACAAAAATGCCTACCTAAACTTTTACATCAACAAAAGTCTTTTGACAGAAGAAATTTTAAAGGAAACTGTAAACAAAAAGGGAAATTTTGGCAAGTCAGAAATAGGAAAGGGAAAGAATATTGTCCTAGATTATTCTTCTACAAATATTGCTAAGCCTTTCCACATTGGTCACATTAGGTCCACTGTTATTGGAGATTCCCTAAAAAGAATTTTTAATTTCTTGGGCTATAAGACAGTGGCAGTAAATCATTTGGGAGACTACGGAACTCAATTTGGAATGTTAATCTATGCCTACAAGACATGGGGTAACAAGGAAGAAATTGAAAATGACCCAATCCCTGAACTTTTAAAACTTTATGTAAAGGTAAATGAAGTTGCAGAAGAAGACGCAGAAGTAAAAGAAGAATGTCGCTATTGGTTTAAGGAACTTGAAAATAAAAATGAAGAAGCTGTAAAAATTTGGAAGTGGTTTAGAGAGATTTCTCTAAAGGAATTTAACAGAGTTTACGACATGCTTGACATTCACTTTGATTCCTACAACGGAGAATCCTTCTACTCTGATATGTTACCTGAAGTAATAAAGGAAATTAGAGATAAAAACTTGTTGGAAGAATCAGAAGGTGCTGAAATTATAAATCTTGATAAGTATGATCTTCCACCAGCAATTGTTGTAAAATCTGATGGCACTTCAATTTATTTGACAAGAGACATAGCTGCAGCAAAATATAGGGAAGAAAATTACAATCCCGACCAAATTATTTATGTTGTTGCAACACAACAATCTCTCCACTTTAAACAACTTCGTGCAGTTTTAAAGGAAATGGGAGAAGACTTTTGGGACAAGATTAATCATGTTGCCTTCGGCATGGTTTCTCTTGAAGACGGCACACTTTCCACAAGAAGGGGAAAAGTAGTTTATCTTGAAGATGTTCTTAATAGGGCAATTGATAAGGTGCGCGAAATTCTTGATGATAGAGAAAAAGAACAAGGTCAAAAGATGGAAAACAAGGAAGAACTTGCACAGGCAGTTGGAATTGGTGCCATAAAATTCCAAGAACTTTTTAATGGTAGAATTAAGGACTACACATTTAATTGGGACAAAACTCTTTCCTTTGAAGGAGAAACTGGACCTTATGTGCAATATGTTCACGCAAGAATTTGCTCCCTATTAAAGAAGGGCGACTTCGACATAAATAGTGAAATTGACGCAAGCCTTCTTACAGAAGAAAGCGAAATAAATATTATAAGAAGTCTTTACAACTTCACTGATGTTGTAATTGATGCTTGTGAAAAGTGCGAGCCATACTTTATCACAAGATATACAGTAGAACTTGCAAAGAACTTTAACAAATTCTATAACCAAACACAAATTTTAGTTGATGACGAAAAATTAAAGAATACTAGACTTATGCTTTGCTACGCAGTTAAAAATGTTATAGCAAGTGGACTTGACTTACTTGGAATAAAAGCACCAGAAAAGATGTGATGAGATGAACTTTTTTGAAGACTTACAATTAGTTTATAAAAAGGCTGGACAGGACACTCTTTTAAAAATAAAAAAGGCGCCACAATTTTTAATTTTTCCTTTTATGTATGGGATATTATATACTTTTGCTGTAACTATAATTGGCACAGTAGTTGGAGCTAGCTTGGGTATGTTTGCTGGTTTTATAATTCCTATAGTTACTTCTTTGATATTATCAAGTTACTTTTCTATTTTAAGTGATTTGATTTACTACAACAAAATTAGCTTTAGGAATTTTTCAAAAACTTTTATGGCTTACTTTGCATCAATTTATTCAGTGTATTTTATCCTCATGATAATTTCCCTTTTGGTGCCAGCTATAAGTTTTGTTAATGGGGCTTATTTACTTTTGCCAGCATTAATTACACTTGCACTAAACCCAATTGCAGAATCAATTTATATAAGAGGAGAGTATTACATTTCAGCCTACACTCACTCACTTGAATTTATGAAGGAAAATTTTCTCCTTTGGACTATACCATTTTTGATTTATCTTGGCATACTTCAGCTTCTTGGCTTTGACTTTGCCATGATGATTTCATCAAATTCAATTGTAGATATTCCCCTTGGAGAAAATATAATGACGGGACTATCTTATTTGAACCCACTTAACCCTTACAATATAAAAGTTTTAATAGCAAGTATAATCACTGCTGTCTATGCAATATTTAGGGGAAACCTCTACAGGATTTTAGTTGGATCAACAAGAAGAAAGAGAGCCTACATGGGCGAACTATAAAATTAAAAATTATAGACGAAAAGACTTGATTTGATCAGGTCTTTTTTTATGGAAAAATTTTGGTAGCAATAAAAATAAAATAAATTTAAAATTTAATTGATAGAAATTTTTCTATTTGATAGGATTTAAGTTAAAGATATAAAAAGTTTAAATAAAATAATAGGAGGAAATGATGAAAATAATTTCGTGGAATATAGATTCTTTAAACGCAGCCTTGACTAGCGATTCAAATAGGGCACTAATGTCGAGAGCTGTACTTGAAACAATAAAAAATGAAAACCCAGATATAATTGCCATCCAAGAGACAAAATTACCTCATAATGGGCCAAGCAAGAAACATAAGGAAATCTTGTCAGACATTTTAGGGGATTATGAATATGTTTGGGTCTCATCTTGTGAGCCAGCTCGCAAGGGTTACGCGGGAAACATGACTTTTTATAAGAAAGGCTTTGAACCTATAGTGACTTTTCCTAAAATCGGTGCACCAGACACTATGGATTTTGAGGGAAGAATAATTACACTAGAGTTTGAAGAATTTTTCTTCACACAAGTCTATACACCTAATGCCGGAAATGAATTAAAAAGGCTTCCCCTAAGACAAATTTGGGACGAAAAATACGCAGACTACTTGGAAGAACTTGACAAGATAAAACCAGTTGTTGCTACCGGAGACTTCAATGTTGCTCACAAAGAAATTGACCTTGCTCATCCAGAAAACAATCACATGTCTGCTGGCTTTACTGATGAAGAAAGACAAGGATTTACAAATTTATTAGATAGAGGCTTTATTGATAGCTTTAGGCATATTAACGGAGACATTGAAGGGGCTTATACTTGGTGGGCACAAAGAGTTAAGACTTCAAAAATAAATAATTCAGGTTGGAGAATAGACTACTTTTTAGTCAGCGATAGAATAAAAGACTTAGTTAAAGAATCAAGGGTGGTGGACTCTGGAGAAAGGCAAGATCACGCCCCAATTATACTAAACATTGACTTGGAAAAATAAGATGAAATCCGAATTTTTAGAAAAGAATGGGATAATAAATCTAATAAGTGGCATGGAGTACTCCCTGTCCTATGCAAAAGAGGGAGAAAAAGTTAAGGACTATGTTAAAGATATATTAAAGAGACTTGACATCGCTCCTCATGAAATTTACTCCTGCATCCAAACTCATACAGATAAAATTGCTTATTGTAATGGAAAAAATGGAGATACATTTATCTACGGCAGAAACTTTAAGGACACAGACGGACTGGTAACTGACAAGAAAAACCTAGCTCTGCTCTTAAAATTTGCCGACTGCACTCCCATAGTTCTTTACGATAAAAAGAAAGAAGTTCTTTCCATAATTCACTCTGGCTGGAGAGGAGCAAAAAAGAAAATTCCAGAAAAGGCCCTTGAGAAAATGAAAAAGGAATTTAAATCAGACCCAAAGGATATAATCACCTATATTGGACCGAGTATTGATATAGAAAATTATGAAGTTGGCGAAGAAGTCTACGAGGAATTTAAGGACTTTAAAAATAGAGATAAATTTTTTAAAAAAATTGGAGGCACTTGGCACCTTTCCATGGTTGAGGTAAATAAAGAGCTTTTATTAGATGGAGGAATAGAAGAGAAAATATAGAAATATCAGAGGAGTCAACTTATAATAATTTAGAGCTTCATTCAGCAAGAAGAGAAGGCAAGACCTATGGACTAAATTCCATGCTGGTAATGATGAAGTGAAATTGAAGGCCTATTTTTTATCTGCTAGCATTTATTGTATTGTCAAATAAGAATTAGAAAAAAGAGGAAATTTAATGGAAAATCTTTTTAAAGAAGAATTAAATAAAAAATTAAAAAATATTGTTTTTATAGATTTAAAAGAAGAATATAGACTTGGCGAACTTGTACTTCCATCTGGTTTTTCACTTCCCATAAAACTAGATTATCTTATAGAAGGAATTAAGGAAAAAGAATTAGAAGAGGAGATAAATTTAGAAAAAATTGTAGAGGCCATGGTCTATCTCTTGGGAATTGACTCTGATTTTAAATTTGCAGAGAAATACAGAGAAGTCCTAAAAAAATTACAAATAGATTTAAAAAATTATGCCATGCACAAGGCATATATAAATCAAGAAGCTGACCCCTTGGATTCCTACATTTTTTTAAGGGGCTATGAAGAAGTAAAGGGAAGGGACGCCGACATAATTTTTAAAGAAGCAAATATATTGGAATCCATCTACAACACATTAGAATTGGAAGATGACTATGAGAAGGCAGACAAATTACTAAATATAATTATAAAAAAATACAACGAGGTCTTAAATGAAGATGAAAATTACAGCCTCGCCTATTACAGACTTGCCTACATCAACTTGTCCCTACAAAAATACATCAAGGCAAACATGTACTTTGAAAAGTTCATAAACCTATCAGATAGCGAAGAATTAAAAGACGAAGTAAGAAGAGAAATGGAAACAATAAGAGACAGCGTGAACTTTGATTCAGCGAAAACCTATTTATCCTATGGAGAATATGACAAAGCTTTAAACTTATTAAGAGACATCTCAGAAAACTTTAACAAAAATGAAGAATTTTATTATGCCTTGGCCATAACTCACTATAATCTAGGAGATCTGGAAGGGGCGGAAGAATTTGCAAAAATATCAATTGAGAAAAAAGTATTAGAAGAAAATGTAAATTTACTGTCAACACTTTACGCATCTAAAAACAAATTCGAAGATGCCATAGAAACTTTAGAGATGGGATTATCTGAAATAGAAAATTCCTATCCCTTAAACTACAATTTAGGAATCCTTTATTTAAACAAAAAAGACCTAGAAAAGGGAATAAAATACCTGGAAAAGGCAAATGAAATTAGTCCAAACAAAGAGCTAGAAAAATTTATAAAAAATTTAAAATAAATGTTGACAGCCTATAAAAACCATTGTATACTATACAAGTTGTTGCTTGAGACAACCTTCTTAAAAAGAGAGTAAAATAAAATAAAAAATTGTAAATTTTACTTGACAAAGAATTTTTAAGAAGTTATAATAAATAAGCTACTTCAAAAAGTAGCAATGAAACATGATAATTAAAT
>NZ_KV804705.1:0-9922 GCF_001811425.1 Peptoniphilus sp. HMSC062D09
TGACATAAAGGTAATATTCTTTTGGCATTTAATTTCCTCCATTTCTTTTTTTGTCTGCGTTTTTAGACAAAAAAAGGAGGACTTCTGCACATAGGCATAAAAAGTCCTCTAAAATGAAAAAAATCTATTACAAAATTTATTTTATGGAATATTATAAAAAATACTATTCACAACTTCTCGTTTTTCTTGCGTTTTTATCATATGTCCCTCTTGTAATTTACTAATATATGCATTTTCATAAATACGTGAAATCAATCACTTTATCACAAACTGACTCTAAAAACTCAACATCATGGGATATTATTAAAATCAACTTATCTTCTTCCTTTACTTTCTTTATGTTTTTAGCTACTATTTTCATATTTCTATAGTCCAATCCACTGGTTGGTTCATCGAAAAATAGAATTTTCTTGTCGGATAGTAAAGCGGATAAGATAATTACTCTCTGTTTTTGTCCTCCTGACAAGGTGTGAGGATTCCTATCACTGATATTTTTCAACTCCATATCTTTTAACCAAGTATCTAAAGCATTATCATCTTTAATATTTGATGTTAATACTATTTCATCTTTAACGCTGTCCGTGAATAACTGACAGTTCACTTCCTGCATAATAAGCAGGCTCTCATTTAGCCTACTTTTTATATTTAAATTCTCATCATCTTTTAAAATTTTACCTTTATTTTCTTTGTTTAAGCCACATATAATTTTTGCTAATGTAGACTTCCCAATTCCATTTTCTCCAACAATTCCAATAATATTCCCATAAAAAAATTTAAGATCCTCAATGGACAAAATTATTTTGGTATTTCTTTTGAATATTAGATTTTTTAACTCTAATAAAGTCCCTTTATTTGAAGTTTCAAAATCATCAAATCTTTCAATAGCTTTATAATCAGAATGCCTAAGTCCTGTTCTCATTCGTTCATCTTCACTTAGATTTTCAATTTCGTCCATACTATATTCTCTGATGATTTTTCCATCCTCTAAGTATATTGCTCTATCAACAATGTCTTTTAAATACCACAACCTGTGTTCTGCAATAATAATAGTTTTTCCTAAAGATTTAAGCTTTTTTATTGTAAGCGATAGTTCTTTCATTGACTTTATGTCTAAGCTTGAAGATGGTTCATCAAGAATAAATATCTCAGGGTTTAATGCGTAAATGCTTGCTATAGCAATCTTCTGCTTTTCTCCTCCAGAAAGATTGAATATATTTTTATTCATCAAGTTTTCAAGATGAAGCTCTTTTTCAACTTCTCCAATCCTTTTGTTAATTACTTCTCTTTCTATTCCATAATTTTCTAAACCAAAAGCGATTTCATCGGTTGTATTGGTTGTATAAAATTGTGTTTTAGGATTTTGAAAAACCGAGCCTACATTATTAGATAATTTATAAATTGGTGTGGTAAATGTATTCATACCATTGACCATAACGCTGCCAGAAATGTCCCCATCATAAAACTCAGGTATTATACCGTTCATAAGCTTTAATAGAGTCGACTTTCCGCAACCGCTCCTACCACACAGAAGAATGCATTCCCCTTTTTTGATTTTCAAATTTATATCTTTTAATGAGTAATCAGATCCTCCCTTATACTTAAAACTTAATTCTCTAATTTCAATCATAAGTCCCACCCTGATACTTTCATAAATATTACTATTGATAAAATTAAAATCATAAGAATTAGAACACCAATATCATTTTTTCTAAACTTAATTAGGTGTCTACTTGTTTTGTTAACAGGAGCATCGAGTCCCCTTATAATGGCTGATTGAGAGAGCTCATCCCCAATTTCTATCACACTTACGAACAATGGCACAAAAAAATATTCCATAATTAATGTTGGTCTTCTTGTTAAATTGATTAAGTTAAAATTAATTCCTCGAGTTTTCATCGCCATATTTATATGACTCCATTCGTCTTTAATAGTAGGCAAACATCTAAATATTACAGAAATCATTATGAGCGAGTCTTTTGAAAGTTTTAATTTTTGTAAAGTTGCTACTGCAATGGAAACAGATGTGGAATTTAAAATCCATTTACCCACGATAATACATGGCAAAAATTTTCTTCCAATTGCTAAGATAAATAAAATTAAATTCAAAAGAAAATTCATATTAAAATAGGCTAAAGATTTTTCCAATACTACACTTACTACAAAAAATAAAATATACCTTATAGCGGATTTTTTATAACCATCGCTAATAATAATGACAAGGAAAAATAATGTAATAAGGCTTTGATAGATCCAATCAAATCCCAAAAAAATTAAAATATTCGCACCTATAAGCAAGATAAGTTTTGTTCTGAGGTCATATTTTGACCCCAGAACAAACTTTGAATTTTCCATTATAAAACTCCTGCGGATTCCAACTTTTTATTTAATATTTTTTTTGTAAAATAAGAACCGATCAAAGAGAATATAAATGTTCCTATAATCATAACTGGTAACATCCATATTGGCGTCCATGCCCTTACTGTGTTACAAAAGCTTTGATCTAAGCCACCTTTTATTACACTTTCAAAAAATGCTTCTCTCATAACCCAAATTGGTAAAAATCCTCCAAATAAGTTTAGAGAAAAAAACATATGACTAATTGTATTTTTCTTAAAGTCTGTATAATTCCCACCTTTTGCTATGAACATAGCAATTATTCCGGCAGGCACTGCCACTAATGGTGCAATTGGAATATGTCCAGTTGCAACTAATAAAATACTTGGTAAGATAGCTGCGATTACAATAGCAGTAGCTGACTTTGTCTTTGCAAGAAGCATATGATAGGTTGGTGCAGCAAATAGTGCTACAAGCATAGGCATTAGTAAAAATAAAACAGGGACAGGCATAGATATTGCCCCAATGACTGCATATGTTACAAAGTAAAGTGCAATTAAAACACCGGCTGTAACTGCATTTTTTGATGATTTCTTTTGTGTTTTCATAAATTTCCTCCTTTAAAATTGATTGTTACTGTACAATCTTCCATTCTTTAGACTTTTCTTGATAATTCCATAAGTCTTTATATAGTCTTTCATTTTTTATAAGTTCTTCATGCTTCCCAACTTCCTCTACCTTTCCTTTGTTTAAAACAACAATTTTATCAGCTCCCATTACGCTCCTTAATTTATGAGCTACAACCACAACTGTTTTATTTTTAATTAAATTTGATATTGCTTCCTGTATAATAAGTTCATTTTCAGGATCAAGTGAAGATGTTGCTTCATCAAGTAGTATTATTGGTGCATTTTTTAATATTGCTCTCGCTATTGATATTCTTTGTTTCTCACCTCCAGACAGAGTCGCTCCTCCTTGTCCAATCATAGTGTCAAATCCATCATCTTTTTTGACTATAAAGTCATAAGCTCCTGCCATTTTTGCAGCATTCATGATTTCATCTTTACTTGCATCTTCATTTCCAAATTTTATATTGTTATAAATTGTGTCTTTAAAAAGATACACATCCTGAAAAACAACAGAAAATTTATCCATTAATTTATCAGGGTCGGCTGTTAGCAAATCTACTCCACCAATTTTAATTGTCCCTTCATTAGGATCATAAAATCTGGAAATTAATTTAATTAGTGTAGATTTTCCAGAGCCAGAGTAACCAACAAAGGCTGTTAATTCATTTTCATTAATGTCTAATGAAACATTATCGATAACCTTAGATTCCTTATAAGAAAATGAAACATCGCAGATTTCAATTTTGTTGCTTTCGTTTACATCGGAATTTCCTGACATAGGTTTAGCGTTAAGTAAGTTAATGATTCTATCTCCTGAAACTGATGCCATTTGTAGACCTGTATAATTTACAAGTGCAAGCTCCAAGGGATCAAAAATCCTTGTGCCTACAAATAAGAACATTAAAAATGTATCAATTTCCAAAGATCCATTTATAAATAAATAGGAACCAACTAAACTCATCAAAGGAAGTCCTATTCTTAAAATCATACTTGCTATAGTAGTTAATGAACCAACCCCTTTCTCACTCTTAATATTTGCATTTCTTGAGTTATCTATATCTTCTTCAAGCTTTGTTAATGTATCATCTAAGCTGTTATAAGCTTTTAGAGTCTTAATAGCATCCAAATATTCGTTTATATCTTCTTCCTCTTTTATCCTCATTTTCTTTGTTTTCAAATAAATTTTTTTCTGAAAGTTTTGCATGAGTGTAAGAAGTAGAACAGAAATCGGCAATCCAATAAGTGTTGCTATTCCCATTTTTACATTAATTATCAAAAATAATATTGAGCAAAGAACCGCTACACATATGCCACTGAAAAATTGAGGTAATTGATGCGTTACTGCCGTTTCAACTTTGAAAAAATCATTCATTAATGTATCTAAGATCTCTGCTGAACTTTTTCCTGAAATATAACCTATTGGCAATTTTCTTATGTGGTCTGCAAGCTCTATTCTTCCATCTGCACTTGTCTTATATCCAAGTTCATAGGTATATTTTGTGGCTAAATTTTCCAATAAGAATGTTATTAAGAAAAATACTGCCATTATCCCAAAATACTTCCATAAAAGGCTCGTATCTATACTATCTGCACCTCTATTTAAAAATAGTGTTTCTACAATTTTCGCCAAAGCAATAAATGGTATAAGGTTGGAAATAGATGCCAAAACATTTAAAATAATTGATTTTCTTATATTATTCATCTTTCCTAATGTAATATTTCTTATCATTCATTCTCACTCCCTTCTATATCCATTTGCCAAATATTTGTCTTCTTATAAATATCAAAGAGTCGCTTATATATTCCATCTGCAAGGATTAAATCTTCATGCTTACCTCTTTCTGCAATTTTTCCATCAGATATTACTAAAATTTGATTTGCATGCTCTATAGTATTTAACCTATGAGCAATCATAATAACCGTCTTATCCTTAACCAATTCAGATAAAGCTTCTTGCATAAGATATTCATTTTCAGAGTCAGCAAAACTTGTTGCCTCGTCTAATACTAATATTGGTGCATCCTTTAAAATCGCTCTTGCTACTGCAATACGTTGTTTCTCTCCGCCAGATAAATAAGTTCCTTTACCCAAAACAGTATCATACCCATCAGGAAGTTTTTCAATGAAATCATGACATCTTGCTTTTTTACATGCTTTTATGACATCCTCTTTTGTAGAACCTGTCTTTGCCATAGCAACATTATTGAAGACTGTATCTGTGATAAGATCACTGTCTTGAAAAACGAATGCTATCCTCTCCATTAAGGCGTTCATCGGAATATTTTTTATATTAACTCCACCAATTTTAATAGAGCCTTCTGAAGGATCGTAAAATCTGGGTATTAGCGTTCCAATGGTAGATTTGCCTGCTCCCGAATAGCCAACTAATGCTGTAACTTCTCCTTGTTTAGCACAAAAGCTTATATTCTTTAAAACCTCTTCATCTCCATAAGAAAAGCTTACATTCTCGAATTCAAGATCATGACCTTTTATCTCTTCCTCATTATTTTCAATTGCCAATTCTTTTTGATCTATAATTTCGTAGATTCTCAAAACAACTTCATTTAGTAAATTCATTCCTTCTGCAAAATCTCTAAGTTTTAATGCAGGTACGCTAATGGCAGGTGCAAGAATCAAATAGAAAATAAAAACTGTAGCAAAATCCAAGTTATTATTTCGTGACATTAAAAGTATTCCTACTGGAACTATGAATGTAGCAACAGATAAAATAAACATTCTAAATGAAACAAATCCCGGTCTTATCATTGATGTCATCGAACTTGTAAAGTCTCTATATTCTCCTACTGACTTTGAAAAAGTTTTAAATGATTTTGATCCTGTTCCAAATATTTTCACTTCCGGCATACCTTTAACGTATTCAGTAGTTGCTGAATTAATTTGATCCAAAATCGCAAAGTTCTTCTCAAGTCCACCCGACTTTATAATCTTTGCCATGATTGCAATCTGAATTCCTAAACCGACAAATATAATTAACAAAGTCGTAAGACCTAATATTAAATTTATCTTCAACATAACAATTATCATTGCTAAAATTAGTGCTAAAGTTGAAATTAAATTTGGTAATTGATGAGAAAAATATCCCTCAATTTGATTCATGTCCGATCCTAATACTTGCCTTATTTTTGACTTGTTGTCTCCGGTAAAAAAACCTAAAGGAAGATTCCCAATATGAAATAATATCTTCTTTTTTAAGTTAGCTATTAAAACATATGAAAACTTATGGCATAAAATACCTCCAATGTAAGTTAAGCAATATGACAATACCACTGCTGCAAGTCCATAGGTGCAGAACTGTATTGTACTTTGTTCTAATTTTCCATATAAAAATAGAGATTTTATGACTTTGTATATCACCAAAATTGGACAAATACTTAATAGCATCCCAAGACTAACAAATAATATCCCTCCTACAAGTTGTCCTTTTTTTATTTCACTGTAGGAAATAATATCTTTGATTGATTTCTTCTTTTTCATCTAAAACATACCTCCTTACCGAACGAGTTCGTTCATTTGCCTTAAAACTAATACAAGGAAAACACCATTGATGTTTCCCTTGTAAAATACTTATATTTTATTTTTCTCTAATAAGGTCTTTGAAATAGTTCGCTTATTATTCCAAAGGCTTCACTTGAATTTGTTTTGTTTTCTCCCTTAATAATATAGTCATTATATATTGTTCCAACAGCTCCGTATAAAATAAAAGCTGCAAAACTTCTCACATTTTCCCTGTTTATTCCCATATTATTTTCTATTTTTTTATTTTCAATTCCTTCAATTATAAACTCTGAATAGACATCTATAAATTTTCCAATGTAATGAATCAATTCCCATAGCCTGTAAGAGTTATCTGTAATTGAATTCTCTTTCGAAAAATTATATCTTGTTGTAAATTGACCGATATCTTTTACTATAAGTTCTCTTACAATTTTTATTCTTTCTTCGTAATCCATTTCCTTATTTTGAAGTATATCCAACTTATTTTTTAGTTTTTCTTCAAAATATGTTTCCATACAAGCCAAGAAAATATCTTCTTTTGATTTGAAATAATAATAAAACATTCCCGGTGCTCCGTTAACTTCTGCGAGAATATCTCTAACAGAAACTTTCTCATATCCATCCTTTTCAAAAAGTCTGGATGCTATGTTTATAAGTTCCTGTTTTCTTTCTTCTGGATCTTTTACATTTCTCATTACCAAAACCTCACCACCTATTGACCGACACTCGTTCTGTATAGTTATATGTTAGTCTAATCTAACCGTTTTGTCAAGAGTATAGTAGAAAATCATACTTAAGTATGATATAATTACTAATGATTTTAATATATGCTTAATGCTTGAATTCTTTTGTAGCAAGCACAGTAAGTGTACGGACACTTACGGAAAATTGACGAAGCAGCCCTTTGGGATCTGCTTCTTTTTTTATCAATTTTTAGCTTGTTAGGGAGAACCCTAAGACCCCGAAATACACTCAAAGGAGGAATTAACTATGGCAAATAGAATAAGAAACGAAAGACTTGAAATTAAATTAACCGAAGAAGAAAAGGCTCTTTTTGAAGAGAAAAGAAAACTTTCAAAGTGCAGAAATATGAGCCATTTCATCCGCAAATGCGTTTTGGAAAAGGAAATTTATCAAGTAGATTTAGAGCCTTTCAGAGATTTACAAGGCTTGCTTTCCAACGCAACAAACAACATCAATCAGATTGCAAAGCGAGTAAATTCGACAGGTGTAATCTATAAAGATGACATCAGTGATATAAAAAAAGAGATTGAACATTTCTCAAAAGAGCTGTGGCAAATTCATTCACTACTTCTGAAAAGAACATCTGAAACGGAAGGTGAATAATAATGGCTATTACAAAAATACATCCAATAAAATCGACTCTTAATCTTGCTATCGACTACATTGTAAATGGAGATAAAACAGACGAGCAGCTTTTAATAAGCACTCATAAATGCCACGAATCAACTGCTCACACTCAGTTTATAAGGACACGAAATGACGCAGGAACAAAAGGAACCGTTCTTGCAAGACATCTCATTCAATCATTTTTACCGGGAGAAACAAGTCCTGAATTGGCTCACCAGATTGGTATGGAGCTGTGTAAAAAGATACTTAAAGATGAGTACGAATTTGTCTTATCTACTCACGTAGATAAGGGGCATATCCACAATCACATCATCTTCAATAATGTAAATATGGTAACAGGTAGGTGCTACCAGTCTAACAAGAAAAGCTACCACCAAATCCGTTATCAGAGTGATAAACTCTGCAAAGAAAATAGCCTATCTGTCATTGACGAGTTTTACGAAAGCTATAAGAAAAAATACAAGACTAACGGTAAATCTTGGTATGAAAACGAACAGGCAAAGCATGGGACTTCTTGGAAAAGCAGGCTTCAATTTGACATTGACAGAATGATAAAACAGTCAAAGGACTGGGACGAATTTTTAAAGAAGATGGCAGATCTTGGCTATGAAATCAAATACGGTAAGCACATTGCTTTTAAGCCAAAAGATAAGGCGAGATTTACAAGGGCTAAAACAATCGGAGAAGATTATACCGAAGAAAGATTAAAAAAACGAATTGCAGAAAGAGAGTTTATCAAGACTCCTGCCGTCAAAAAACGCATCGGCAATGTTATTGACATGAACACCAATGCAAAGGTGAAGGAAAGCAAAGGCTACGAATATTGGGCAACCAAACATAACCTTCATACAATGGCTGAGTCTGTTATTTATATCAGAGAACATGGCATTAAATCCGTTAAACAGCTTGACGAGTATATTCAAAAAGCAGCCGATGAAAGGCAAAATATACAGGATAAAATCAAGGCTATTGATAAGGAAATGCAGAAGCTTTCCACCACTATGGAGCAAGTCCATACCGTTAAAAAATACAGAGCGTGCTACAAGGAATATACTGCTAATCCGTCTGACAAGGCATTTTTTGAAGAGTACAAAGCTCAGATTACCCTATATGAAAATGCTCTCTCAGAGCTTAAAAAATCCTATTCCAAGCTCCCAAATTCAAAGGATATTTTAGCCGAGCTTGATAAATTACAAGAAAAAAAGAACACCCTTATGCAAGAGTATTCTTCCTCAAAATCTACTATGGACGAGCTTTATAAGATACGAAAAAATTACGGAATCTACATGGGTAAGGAGATGGAGAGGTAGTCTTTATCTCCTTTTTTTCCTAAATAAAAAAGAGTCGGTGCAGTCCTAAGACCACACCGACCATAAGTTTATCTCTCAGTTTCTTTTGATACTTCTTTCTTTTCTTTAGGCTTTTCCTTATCTTCAGCCTGATATTTTTTAATGGCACCAAGCACAGACTCTTTCTTTTCATCTCGACCTTTCATCTGTTCTTTTGCCTTTAAGAGTTTTGAAGAAAGTATCCTGATGTTAGTATGTTCCTTGCCGTTATCGTCAACGGAAGTTCTAATCTGTCCAAAGAGTTTTACAAAATCTCCCTGCTTAAAGTCTTTTGGAATATCACCCTTTTCTCCGTATGCGGAGCAATTATGATACACCTTATTCCCCTCATCATCTTTAGATGCCACAGAGAAATTTACTACCTGAAAGGCTTCGCCGTTCTTATTTTCCCTTTCAACTACATCGATCTTTCCTACAATATTTCCAACGATATTGACAAGATTATCTTTCTCCTCTTGAACATAAGGAAGATCTTTAATCTGCCCCTGTTCTCTTAAATCTTCAATCATGTAATCAAATTCCTCATGCAGTAAATTAAGGCTGTCATTGTCCATATAAGCCTCATAGAGCTTATCCAAAGCACTTTCATCGTTGATACCTTTTTCCATGCTGATAACCGCCTTAACAAAGTCCTTGTGATTATCACTTACCATATCTTCTATCTGATTTCTAATTGTTTTGTAATCCATGTTTTTATCTCCTTTCATGGCAAAAGGGAGGTTT
>NZ_KV804706.1:0-33146 GCF_001811425.1 Peptoniphilus sp. HMSC062D09
TGTTAGTCCAACTTTTGGGGGTCAGTTCATAGAGATAGTCGATTTTTTTATGCTCATTTTTACAATTATTTTTAGGGGAAAAAGAGAATTTTTTAAAAAATATTTTTAAAAATTATTTTTGTGATTTTTTTATTTTCTAATTATAAAAAATAATCATAAAAATTTTTTTATTTTTAAATTATTAAATTCTAAAAAAATTTTAAAGCAGAAGAAAAATGTTTTTATAATAAAACAATTTTCTACATAAAATAAAAATTAGTGCCATTAGTCCTCATTTTTAAAAACTAATTAAAAGAGTAGAAAATGGCGACTTTATGTAGTAAAATTAACTTAAGTGGAGCGAAGTGGCATAAAAATCCATATAAGTGGAATAAAGTGGAGAATAAAATGTTAATAGGCGAATTTAGACATAACCTAGACCCAAAGGGCAGAATTACAATTCCATCAAAGTTTAGAGAGGACCTTTCTGTATTTGTAATGACGAAGGGTTTAGACGACTGCCTATTTTTATATCCAAAGGACCAATGGGAGAAGATTGAAAACAAATTAAAAGAGCTTCCAATGACTAATAAAGCTGTTCGTTCCTTTGTAAGAACATTTTTCTCTGGCGCAGTAGATTGTGTATTAGACAAGCAGGGGAGAGTCCTTATAGCAGAAAACTTAAGAGATTATGCAAATCTTGAAGATAAATGCGTAATTATAGGTCTTTCCAATCGTGCAGAAGTTTGGTCTGAAGAGAATTGGAATAGATATAATGAAGAGGAAGCACTTTCTTATGAAGAACTTGCTGAAAAGATGTCGGAGTTGGGAATATAATGGATTTTTCACATAAAAGCGTCCTTTTAAATGAAACAATTGAAGGATTAAATGTTAGAAAGGGAAAAATTTATCTCGACGGGACCCTTGGAGGAGCAGGTCACAGTTACGAAATCCTAAAAAAACTTGATGGCACTGGACTTTTAATTGGCATAGATCAAGACCAAGAGGCACTTAAGGCTGCAAGAGAGAGACTTTCTGGATTTAAAAATGTAGAATACTTTAATTTAAATTACATAGACTTTGAAAAAGCACTAGATGAGCTTGGTATTGAAAAGATTGACGGAGTCCTACTTGATATAGGCGTTTCATCCTATCAATTTGACAATCCAGAGAGAGGGTTTTCCTATAGGTTTGAGGCACCACTTGATATGAGAATGGATAAGAGTCTAGAAATTTCTGCCAAGGACATTGTAAATACATATAGTGAAGATGAAATCGCAGAAATTATTAGGGAATACGGCGAAGAAAAATGGGCTTCAAGAATTTCTAAATTTATTGTCCAAGAGAGAAAAAATAAAAAAATTGATACAACTTTTGAACTTGTTGAAATAATAAAAAATGCTATTCCTGCTGGTGCGAGGAGAAATGGTCCTCATCCTGCCAAGAGAACTTTCCAAGCCCTAAGGATTGAAGTAAATAAGGAACTTGATGTTCTTAATAATTCTATAGATAAATTTGTCCACAGATTAAATCCTGGTGGAAGAATTGCAATTATCACTTTTCATTCCCTTGAAGATAGAATTGTAAAAAATTCCTTTAAATATTTGGAAAAGGACTGTATATGTCCACCTACTTCTCCAATATGCACCTGCAATAAGAAGAGGGAAATAAAAATTATCACGAGAAAACCAATTACTGCAAGTGAAGAGGAATTAAGGGAAAATAACAGATCACACTCAGCAAAACTGCGAATTGCCGAAAAATTAGAGGTGTAAAATGGTAAAAAGATTAACTAAAATTTCAAATAAAAGTTATAATAGATATAAGAATCAACTTTTAAGTAATAA
The DNA here is from genome assembly GCF_001811425.1 of Peptoniphilus sp. HMSC062D09. Taxonomy (NCBI): domain Bacteria; kingdom Bacillati; phylum Bacillota; class Tissierellia; order Tissierellales; family Peptoniphilaceae; genus Peptoniphilus; species Peptoniphilus sp. HMSC062D09. The sequence goes on from NZ_KV804706.1 coordinate 1,827, forward strand.
GCCTTTTATTTTTACTTTGGCAATTGTTATAATTATATTTGCTGCAATTTTGATTTTGTATTCACAAATAGCAGGACTAGATAGAGAAATTTTAAAGCAAAAGGCTGAAATTGATGAATTAAATAAAACTAAGATAACTCTTGTAGGTGAGATAAAAGCTGTAAAATCTTCAGCACAAATTGCTGAAGAAGCTATGTATAAACTTGGCATGGTCTATCCTTCTGAAGACCAAATAGTTTATATTGATTCTGGGGAAGAAAAGAAGCTTGGAGATATTAATTACAATGTTTTCTTAAGTCCCATTGTCTCAGTCCTCAGATCCTTTACAAGAGATTAGGAGGATATAATTGAAAAATAATAAATTTAAAGCTAGAGATAAGAAAAAGAAAGGTGGATTTACAAGGCACACTGATCATGCCAATAGATTCATATTTATATTTTTTATCTTTCTAGCTTTTTTATTTGTGGTACTAATAGCTAAGCTTTTGTACATACAAATTGTCCAATCAGAAGAATTAACTATTGCTGCCTTAAACCAACTTACTAGGACTGAAGTAATAAATTCTAATCGTGGAATAATTTACGACAGAAACAATAAAGAGATGGCTGTAAACATTACTAAGTGCAATGTTTATTACAACATGGATTATTTTAAGCAGGGTAGAGAAGAAAGTGATAAGGACTTTAAAGATAGAAAAGAAAAAATTTATGATGAAGATGCAGAGACTATATCAGAAATAACTGGTATAGAATTTGACGAAATAAAAGACCTTATGCAGGGCGACAAGGTTGTGAGAGTGGCTACTAATATTGATAGAACTAAGGCCATGCAGTTAAAGGATTTGAGAGCAGAAACTGTAAAAGAAAATCAAGGTAAAAAGAAGAATTTAAAATACAACTTGTTGCCAATTTCAATTGACGATGTTACAAGAAGACTCTATCCCTTTAACAACCTCGCCTCTTACATCATTGGTTTTACTAATGATGAAAATGTTGGTCAATACGGAATAGAAGCAAGTTACGATGAAGAACTTGCTGGAATTTCTGGCAAAAATGTTTCCTTAAAGGACAACGCACAAAATAAAATTCCGCTAACTGATGAAGAAACTTATGCACCTAAGGAAGGCTACTCTGTAGTTTTGTCCATCGATTCTAATATTCAACAGTTTGCAGAAACAGCTGCAGAAAATGCAAAGAAAGAGAATAAAGCAGACAAGGTATCGGTAATAGTGCAAGACACTATGACTGGTGAAATTTTGGCAATGACAACTAAGGAAGACTACAATCTAAATGATCCAAGAGCTCCTATTAATGAAAAACAGGAAAAGGAATGGAAAAATTTAGACGATGACGAGAAGATGGAGATCTTGTATGACAACTGGAGAGACTTCAATGTAAACGATCAGTATGAGCCAGGTTCTACTTTTAAACTTATAACTGCAGCAGCTGCCATTGAAGAGAACACTGCTCAACCTGATTCCCAATATTCTTGCCAAGGCGTCATGAAGGTAGGGGACAGAAGACTATCTTGTACAAGTCATACTAGGGGAATGAAAAGTCTTGCCAAGGCAATAGAAGAGTCCTGTAACATGACTATGATTCAAGTTGGTCAAGATTTGGGTCCAGAGAAGTTTTTAAAATACATTAAGGCCTTTGGCTTTGGAAGAAAAACTGGCATAGAACTTTATGGTGAGTCCTTAGGCCTTATACCAGCATCTGCTGATGGTATAGGAAAGGTAAAACTTGCCACAATGTCCTATGGTCACTCAATTGCAGTTTCTCCACTTCAACTAATAAATGCAGTAAGTGCAATTTCCAATGGTGGATTTTTAAATAAGCCAACACTGGTAAAAGAATTAGTTGATGCAAACGGAAATGTTATTGAAAAGAAGAGAACTGAACTTAGAAGAAGAGTGATTTCTGGAGAAACTTCTGACAAGATGAAGTACATGATGAAAAGAGTTGTGGATAATGGAACAGGAAAGCTTGCACAAGTTCCTGGTTATCAAGTAGGGGGCAAGTCTGGTACCGCAAATATTGCCACAACTACTGGCTACTTAGATGCCTACAATTCATCCTTCGTGGCGGTTGCACCGCTTAATGACCCAAGGCTAACTGTACTTGTAGTTATAAACAATCCTAAGGATGGAATCCTAGGCGGAGCTGTAGCTGCACCAGTTGTTCAAGAAATTTTAAGCAAGTCTTTAAATTATATGAAGATTCAAAAAACTGAAGAAGTTGATGAAAAGGAAGACTTTGTATCAGTTCCTAATGTAGAAGGATTACTCTTAGAAGATGCAGGAAAAATTTTACTTAAATCTGGACTTAGATTTAACACCAATGCCCATGGAGTGGAAAATTATTCTGTGGTCTTAAATCAAAATCCATCACCATCTTCTTATGTATTAAAAGACTCCATAGTGGATCTTGCTATTAATGATAGAGATAGCGGTATTTTAGTCATGCCTGACCTATCGAGAAAGACTAGAAAAGAAACTATATCTATTTTAAATTCTATGAATATAGAGTATAATATCAAAGGAAATGGCGACTTTATATCACAAAGTCCTAGAGCTGGCAAAAAAATAAGTGACGATGCGACTATTACTATTAATTACACAAAAATAAAGGATGAAGATCTTTTAGATGAAGAAGATTCTCAGGCTAATAATAGTGTCAAGGCAAATAATAAAAACTTAAAGGAAGAAAGCTCTAGTAAAAAGAAAAAATCTTTAAAAAATAATAAGGATACAAAGAACAAATCAAATAATAATGAAAATTCAGATAAAGGAAAAAGAAAAAAGGACTAGGACGGAAGTAATATGAATTATATTGTAAATGTATTGTTGGGATTAATTTTCTCACTGATTTTTGGGAGAATTTTTATTCCTATGTTAAAAAGATTGCACGCAGGTCAAAGTATAAGAGAAGATGGGCCCCAAAGTCACATGAAAAAAAGTGGCACACCAACTATTGGTGGACTTATATTTTTAGCTTCTGCAATAATCACAACTTTAGTCACTGGAAACTTTAAAGTATCTGTCTTAATGATACTTTTCTCAACACTAGCCTTTGGAGCAGTAGGCTTCATTGACGATTATATAAAGGTTGTGAAGAAGAGAAATCTAGGTCTTCGTGCCTACCAAAAACTTCTCTTACAAATTATTACTGCAGTAATCTTAATAATTTATCAATATAATTCGAAAAATATGGGGACAGACCTATACATTCCCTTCTTAAAAGATTACAGATCTATTGGAGTTTTTTATGTTCCCTTTATAATTTTTGTAATTGTAGGAACTGTAAATTCAGTAAATTTAACTGATGGCTTAGATGGACTTTCAACTAGCGTTACAATTATTTGTTTATTATTTTTTAATGTAGTTGCTGTAAAGTTTCAAAGATACGAAATAGCAGCCTTCTGCTTGGCACTTGCAGGTGCCTTAATGGGATTTTTGGTCTTCAACAAGTATCCAGCCAAGGTTTTTATGGGAGACACAGGGTCTCTGGCACTGGGTGGAGCAATTTCTGCAATTGCCCTTCTCTTAAATGTGCCCTTAATTCTTCCTATAGCAGGTGGAATATATTTTATAGAAACACTCTCAGTAATTATCCAAGTAGTAAGCTTTAAGACCAGGGGAAAGAGAGTATTTCTCATGTCACCACTTCACCATCATTTTGAACAAAAGGGTTGGCATGAGAAAAAGGTAGTTGCAGTATTTTCATTAGTTGAATTTATACTTTGTATAATTGCATATTTAATTTTATTTTAGGTGATAGACATGTTAGAAAACAAAAATATTCTTATAATGGGTTTTGGCGTAACGGGAAAGGCAACTTTAAAATTTTTAAAGGAATTTCCCTGCAAAATTTTTATTTACGACAGCAATTTAGATCTTCAAAAGTTAAATGTGGACGAAGATTTTATAATTTTTAAGGAAGAAGATTTAGATAAAATTGATTTAATAGTTAAAAGTCCAGGAATTTATCCCTTCCACGAACTTTTAGTAAAGGCTAGAGAAAAAAATATAGAAATTATTTCAGATATTGAACTAAGCTACAGAAATTTAAAAACAAACAATGTAGTTGCAGTAACTGGTACAAATGGAAAAACAACAACCACTACAATTATTGGCGATATTTTAAGAAGAAAGTCAAAAACCTTTGTCGTTGGTAATATAGGTAAGGGTATCTTAGAAATAACTGAAGAAGCAAAAAGTGATAACTATGTAGTTATTGAAGCTTCATCCTTCCAATTGGAGCACACAAAATTATTTAAGCCACATATTGCACTTTTAACTTATGTTACAAGTGACCACCTAGACTGGCACAAGACTACTCAAAATTATGTTGACGCAAAATTTAAAATTTTTGCCAATCAAGATGAAGATGACTTTGCAATTTTAAATTATGAAAATAAGGAACTTGCTGAAAATTATAATTTAAAGGGCAAAAAATACTATTTTTCAATGGAAAAAATTTCTGAAAGAGGAGCCTTCCTTGATAAGGGAAAAATTTATTTTAATGACGGCGAAAATACAGAAGAAATTTTAGATGTCAAGGAAATAAAAATCCCTGGAGATCATAATATTAAAAATATTATGGCTGCCATTATTGCAAGCAAACTTTTAAATATTGATACAGAAACTATAAAAACGAGCATTATATCCTTTACTGGCGTTGAACACAGAATTGAGTTTGTAAGAGAATTAGGTGGAGTAAAATATTACAACGACTCCAAGGGAACTAACCCTGACTCAACTGAAGTTGCAGTTGCAGCCATGGATGGGGATGTAATCCTTATAGCAGGTGGCTATGATAAGGGCGCAAGCTTTGATGATTTAATTGAAAAATCTAAAAATAAATTAAAAACAGTAATTTTATTTGGTGAAACTGCAGAAAAATTTTCAAATTCTTGCAAAAAATCAGAGGTTGAATTTTATATTGTAAAGGATTTAAACAAGGCTGTTGAACTTGCAAAGAAATTATCTTCTAGTGGAGATGATGTACTTTTATCTCCTGCATGTGCATCCTGGGACATGTACAGTGATTATGAAGTGAGAGGAAGACACTTTAAAGATTTAGTTAGAGAGTTGGTATAGATGAAACTAAAAAGGGACATGAAAGATGTGGATTTAGTGCTTTTAATTACCATGATTCTTTTAATAGTAATTGGTTTAATAGCAGTAACATCAGCATCTTTTCCCACTGCAAAAAAATACAATTTAAATAGTTTCCACTATCTAATTAGGCAGGGAGTATTCCTTATCCTGGGAATTATTGCCATGGTCTTTATAATTAGGGTGCCAAGAGGAGTAATATATAAAAATATTACTTGGCTTTTTATTTTAAGTGTTATATTAGTTTTATTACTTTGGACTCCACTGGGTTCAGCCAAAAAAGGGCAAGCTAGGTGGATTGACCTTAAAGTTATTCCTTTAAAGTTTCAACCTTCAGACCTACTTAAATTAACTTCAATTGTATTTTTGTCAAAATATCTATCCAAAAATATTTACACACTTAAAGAAGCCAGGACTTTTATCACTGCAGTTGCTATAATGGGTGTATCAGTAGGACCGATTATGATCAAGGACTTTTCTACTGCAGTAGTAATTGGAGTGTCTCTATTTGCCATCCTATTAGCTGCCGGAATAGACAAGAAGCAGTTTCTGTTTCTGGTGGTCTTGGGTATTATCTTTATATATTTAATTTTAAAGGATCCAGATAATGAATTTAGGATAAAGAGAATTTTGGGCTTTGTATCTGACTCAACAGATTATCAGTCCAGAGACTTATACCAAGCTAGACAATCACTTTATGCCTTTGCCCTTGGAGGATATTCAGGCGTTGGGCTTTTTAGGTCCCGTCAAAAATACACGAACCTTCCTGAAGCATACACTGACTTTATTTTTTCAGTTTTTGCAGAAGAGTTTGGTTTTATTGGAACTTTTATAATTATCTTACTTTTTATAGTTTATATTTATAGAGGTTATATGATTGCCTATAAGGCGACAAATTATTTTGATAAATTTACAGCAATTGGCATGACAACCTACGTTGGCATACAGGCATTTTTCAACATGGGAGTATGTGCAAAACTCCTTCCCGTTACGGGAATTACGCTGCCATTTATATCCTATGGGGGAACTGCACTGGTAATGGCAATTGCATCTACGGCAATTTTACTTAAAATTTCGAAAGAAGGCACTATATGAAATATATTTTATCTGGTGGCGGAACTGGAGGGCACATTTATCCTGCCCTTGCCATTGGGGAAGAAATAAAAAAACAAGACAAAGAGGCAAAAATTTTATATGTGGGCAAGAAAAATTCCCTAGAGGAAGAGCTTGCAAAGAAATATAATTTTGATTTTGAGGGAATTGATATTTCTGGACTTCCAAGAAAAAAACTAAATAAGGACACTGTTATAACTTTTTACAATTTGATGAAGGGTTTGAAACAGTGCACAAAAATTTTAGATGACTTTAAGCCAGATATTGTAATTGGAACTGGTGGCTATGTTTGTGCGCCAATTGTTTTTAAGGCACAACAAAAAAAGATTAAGACGGCAATCCAAGAGCAGAATGCTTATCCAGGAAAAACTAATAAAATTTTGGCAAAAAAGGCAGACTATGTCTTTATAAATTTCATGGAAGCTAAAAAATATTTAAGCAATGAAAATATTATTTTTACAGGAAATCCAATTAGAGATGTTTTTTCTCACCTTGACAGAAAAAAATCAAGAGATGAATTAAAAATAGGTGACTATGAAAAATTTGTATTTTCCTTTGGGGGAAGTGGTGGACAAGAATCCACTAATGATGCAATTTTAGAAATTTTAAATAAAAAGGAAAAACTTCCCTTTAAGCTCACTCATGTAACTGGAAGAGATCACTATGATTACTTTATGGAAAAACTTGGTGAAGTTCCTGAAGGTGTAGAAATTTTAGACTACACCCATAAAGTTTATGACTATCTCTCTAGTGCAGATCTAGTAATCGCATCTTCATCAGCCATGACCTTGGCAGAGATTTCTGCGATTGGTATAGCATCAATTCTAATACCAAAGGCTTACACTGCAGGAAATCATCAATACTACAATGCCATGAGCTATAGCAATATGGGTGCAAGTTCAGTTATTGAAGAAGAAAATCTAAAGGGAGAAAGTCTTTTAAAGGCAATAGAAAAAATATTAAATAACGATGAGGAAAGAAAATTAATGGCAGAAAACTCTAAGAAGTTGGCAAGCCCAGATGCAGTTAAAAAAATAGTTGATATAATTTTAAAGTGATTTTATGAAAAAGCAGGAAAAGAAAAAAAGAAAACTGAATAAGAAAAGAAAATATTTTAGGATTTTTATTAGGTTTTTTATATTTTTTTCCTTCATTTTTTTATTAATTTTTGCACTGAAAAATTCTAATCTATTTAAAATAAAAAATGTTACAATTGATGGAAATAAAAATGTATCCAGTGCCACAATAAAAAAGGTTGCAGGTCTTAATAGGGGAGGCAAGTATTTTGTCATTTCAAAAAAGGATAGGCTAGAAAAAATAAAGTCCATTCCTTACATAAATGATGCCAAAATATCCTATAGCATCACTGGAAATGTGAAATTGAATGTTACTGAGAGAACGCCCTACTATCAAATTGAGTCCAATGATTATCTTATTGTAGATGAAGATTTTAGAATTATAAAAAATTCTAAGAAAAAATCCGACAATTTAGTTAATTTATCAGGCTTTAATGCAGATGACCCCAAGGCTGGAAATTATATTTTGACCAACAAAGAAGATGAAGAGAAGAGAGATCTTCTCCTTGAATTAAAAAAAGATGAATACTCTCTTCGTGGAAACATAAGAGATATTGAACTTTTAGACTCAATAGCAACCTTTACCACAGTTGGCGGAATAAAAATTGAGTTTGGCTCCTATAGCAATACTGCCTATAAATTAAGGATGTTATCATTAATTTTAGATGACATAAAGAAAACCGACAAAAATGCCATTATTATTCAAATGGAAAAGGGTGAAAGCCCAATTTTAATAACAGATGGCGAAGAAAGCAAAAGCAAAAATAATAATAAAAACAAAAAAGATGATTATAATTCTGAAAATAAGGAAAAAAGTTATAGGGAAAAGGAAAAAAATTAGTAAAAATTCAAATAAAAGTCAGCAAATGACCTTTATATATTGACTATTTACAAGTATTTCTATAAAATAATAGTAATGAATATAAAAACAATCAAATAGTATATGAGGAGGATGTTTATGTTGGAATTCGATATGGACCAAGACGAATTTGCCAAAATTAAAGTAGTTGGCGTTGGTGGCGGCGGAAATAATGCTGTCAATAGAATGATTAGCGCTGGTGTAAAGGGTGTAGAATTTTTAGTATTTAACACTGATAAGCAAGCACTTAAAAATTCACTTGCAGAAAACAAAATTCAACTTGGTGAAAAAATTACTAAGGGTCTTGGAGCAGGCGCAAATCCTGAAGTAGGAGAACAAGCAGCAGAAGAATCAATTGATGAAATTAGAGAAGCTCTTGAAGGTGCCGATATGGTATTTATCACTGCAGGAATGGGTGGAGGTACTGGTACTGGTGCAGCTCCTGTTATAGCTGATGTTGCTAAAGAATTAGGTCTACTTACAGTTGGCGTTGTTACAAAACCATTTACATTTGAAGGTAGAAAAAGAGCAAAATCTGCCGAAATAGGAATAAATTCTCTAAAGGGAAAAGTTGATACTCTAGTTATAATTCCAAATGACAGACTTCTAAGCATTTCAGACAAGAAGACTAGCTTCTCACAAGCTTTTGAAATGGCAGACGACATTTTAAAACAAGGTATTCAAGGTATTTCAGATTTAATTTCTGTACCAAACTTAATTAACCTTGACTTTGCCGATGTTAAGACAATTATGTATGATAAGGGCATTGCTCACATGGGTATTGGCCGCGCATCAGGTGATGAAAGAGCTACAGAAGCAGCTAAACTTGCAATTAATTCTCCTCTACTAGAAACTTCTATTGAAGGAGCAAAATCTGTTCTATTAAATATCACTGCAGGATCAGACCTTGGTATATTTGAAGTTAATGAAGCAGCTGATTTAATTAGGGACTGTGTATCTGAAGATGCAAATATTATCTTCGGTGCAGGAATTGACGAATCACTTAAGGATGAAGTTAAGATTACAGTTATTGCAACTGAATTTGATCAATACAAAGACGAAAAGAAAGATAAAAAAGAAAAGAAAGTTGAAATGCCAGGAACTCCTATTGGAACAATTGGCGAAGACGATGAAGAAGACAATGGAGAACTTAAAATTCCTTCTTTCTTGAGAATTAACAGAAAATAATTTTGTAATTTCATAATATAACGAATTGGACATTGGAGACAATGTCCTTTTTTAATTTATATCTTTAAAAGTTTACAGCGATGACTAGAAGAAAATCGTTTTTATAAAAATTTTTTAGTTTTTAAAAAATTTTATTTAAAAATAGTAATTAATAAAAATGTATATTTTATTAGTTTAGAAGGATAAAACAGTTACTAATTGATACAAAAAAATATATTTTTTTCTTTAAATTTTAAAATTAATAAATAAAAGTTAAACAAGTAGTAAAAATTTTCAAGACTACTTTTTATTTAAAAAATTTTTGTTATAATATAATCTGCTAGAAAAAAAAGGGGGAATTTTTTAAAGATGAACATATCATTCAATTTAATGCAAACGGTAGGCTTTGCTATAATAGTTTACTACATAGGCAAGTTTTTAAGACAAAAGATTAGTTTCTTTCAAAAGTTTTGTGTGCCAGCACCAGTAATTGGCGGATTTTTATTTGCAATAATAAGATTTTTATTACAAGTTGGTGGCATAGCAACTTTTGAATTTGATCAAGCTCTACAAAACCCATTTATGATGGTATTCTTTACAGCAATAGGTGTTGGGGCAGACCTTGACACTTTGAAAAAGGGTGGAAAGGGATTCTTAATTTTCTGGTTAATATCAGCAATTTTAGTTTTAGGACAAAATACAATTGGTATTGTACTTGCTAAGGCTCTTTCAGAAAATCCATTACTTGGACTAGTATGTGGTTCAGTTACAATGGTAGGCGGACATGGTTCAGCAGGTGCTTGGGGAGGTACTTTTGCTAAGCTAGGTTTAGATAACGCAAAGACTTTTGCTCTTGCAGCTGCAACATTTGGTGTAATTATGGGTTCCCTAATTGGTGGACCTATAGGTTCAACTCTTATTAGAAAACACAATCTATCTGGAAACAAAAAGGATGCATCTAATCTTGACGATGTGCTAGAACATCTTGAAGAAAACAATGCAGGAGAAGGCTATGAAAGAGTAGTTCCTCTTCAAGCAGGGGACTTCATAAAAGTTCTTGGATTAATTTTTGTATCTGTAGGCTTAGGAGCTATCTTACAAGAATTTATTAGAACTCATGTATCTATCATGGGCAAGGAATTAAACTTACCAGCTTATGTAACATCAATGATTATTGCAGGTATTTTCGTAAACACTATTGGTAAAAAGGGACCTTTAATGGTTAACCAAAGAGCCAATTCAATTTGCGGAGATGTTGGACTAAATGTATTCTTGGTAATGGCATTAATTGACATCAACTTACTTGACTTAAAAGATGTTGCAGGACATATGCTTATAATTTTATTTGCACAAACTTTATTTATGGCACTATTTGCTTACTTTGTAACTTATTGGGCAATGGGTAAAAATTATGATGCAGCAGTACTCTCTGGTGGTATTTGTGGATTTGGTATGGGTGCAACTTATAACGCCCTTGCTAACATGGATTCAATCACTGAAAGATTTGGTCCATCACCAAGAGCATACTTCATTCTACCAATGGTAGGAGCTTTTGCAATTGATATTACAAATTCAATTTTTATCACAATTTTCTTAAATATTGCACAAAGTATTTCATAAAAATGAATTTTTTTAGACCGAGCACCCTGTGTTCGGTTTTTTTATTGCTCAGCTATCTATGATTAATTGATTAAAAGATTTTTAAGTGATATTATTAATTCAAAGGTTCCAAGGGACCTTATTTAAATGAGGTGAAGACTATGAAATGTCCCTTCTGCGGATATGATGATTCAAAAGTTTTAGACACTAGACCTACTGATGAAGGTTATACAATAAGAAGAAGGCGTGAGTGTTTAAAATGTCAAAAAAGATTTACAACTTATGAAAAAATTGAACAATCTCCAGTTATGGTTATAAAAGAAGATGGCAACAGGCAAGCCTTTGATCGCGACAAGATCGTTAGAGGAATGATAAAGTCCTGCGAAAAGAGACCTGTGTCTGCTGATGAAATTGAAGAAGCAGTTAACAACATTGAAAAGAAAATAGAAAACTCCATGAGAAGAGAAATAACTTCTCTTGAAATTGGGGAAATGGTAATGGACGAGCTAAAGGACTTAGATGAAGTTTCCTATGTTAGATTTGCATCAGTTTATAGGGAATTTAAAGATCTCCAATCCTTTGTAGACGAGCTTGAAAATTTTGTAAAAAAGAAGAATTAAAATGGATTTATTCGAACTTAGCATGCAAAAAAATTTAAGGAGAGAAGCGCCCCTTGCCGACAGGATGAGACCGAGAAATTTAGATGAATTTGTGGGTCAAGACCATGTAATTGGTCAGGGGAAATATCTGTCAAGGCTAATAAAGAGCGACAGACTTTCTTCTATTTTATTTTATGGACCGCCTGGAGTTGGAAAGACAACTTTGGCAGAAATAATTGCAAAGACCACAAATAAAAGTTTTATAAAACTTTCTGCTGTCACTTCAAACTTAAAAGAGCTTCGTGAAGTTTTGAAAAAAGCTGAAGACTCAATGAAGTTTCACAACATCTCTACTATTGTTTTTATTGACGAGATTCATAGGTTTAATAAGACTCAGCAAGATGCCCTTCTGCCCTTTGTGGAAAGAGGAGTCATTACTTTAATTGGAGCCACAACAGAAAATCCCTACTTTGAAGTCAATAGAGCCCTCTTATCTAGGATGCAAATTATAAATTTACTTCCACTGGAAGATAAGGACCTCTATAAAATGCTTGACATGGCAATAAGTGACAAGGAAAGAGGCTTTGGCAATAAAAATGTAGAGATTACAGATCTTGCCAAAAAAATTCTCATCAAAAATTCCAATGGAGATGGAAGGTATTTATTAAACAGTTTAGAAATTGCAATTTTATCCACTGATGAAGTTGGTGGAAAAATTTTTGTAGACGAAAATGTAATTGCAAATTCGCTTTTGATTAAAAATATAAAGTACGACAAGGATAATAACGAGCATTATGACACAATCTCTGCTTTTATAAAGTCTATGAGGGGGTCTGATCCTGATGCAGCCCTAATATATCTTGCCAAGATGCTTGAAGGTGGAGAAGACATAAAATTTATAGCAAGAAGGCTTATGATTTTTGCATCAGAAGATGTGGGAAATGCAAATCCTCAGGCAATGGTCATGGCTTCAGCTTGCTTTAACAGCATTAATGCAGTTGGAATGCCAGAAGCGAGAATAATTTTGGCACAAATGGTAACCTACCTTGCATCTTCAGAAAAATCAAATGCATCCTACCTTGGAATAAATAAGGCTCTGGAAGATGTGAAAAATGAAAATAATATAAATATACCAAAGAACATTAGGGATAAACACAACCCTCAAAATGAAACTGATGAAAAATATTTATATCCCCACAATTATGAAGGCTCTTATGTAGACCAAAAGTACATGCCAGATAATTTTCTTGGCAAAAAATATTATGAACCCAAAGATATTGGCTACGAAAAAAATATTAAGAACTACCTTGACACTTTGAAGTGAGTAAAATTGACAAATGTGGGATTTAATTATATACTTAAACATTATGTAAGGAATACAAATTAGGAGGAATTATGTCAATTAGCATTAGAGATATTTTTAAAAATCCAGAAGATTTTTTAGATAAAGAAATAGTATTAAGTGGTTGGATAAAGACAAGTAGAGCTTCAAAAAATTTTGGCTTTATTGAGCTCACAGATGGAACAGCTTTTAAGCCAATTCAAGTAGTTTATGGCAAGGAACTAGATAATTTTGATGAAATTGAAAAATATCCAATTTCTTCATCACTAGAAGTTACTGGAAAGATTGTTAAGTCACCAGGAAAAAATCAATCCTTTGAACTACAAGCAAATAAAATTGTTGCAATTTGTTCATCTGACCCATCTTATCCTCTTCAAAAGAAGAGACATACAATGGAATATTTGAGGACAATAGCCCATCTTCGTCCAAGAGCAAACACTTTTAATGCTGTTTTTAGAGTTAGGTCACTAATTGCCTATGCAATTCACAAATTTTTCCAAGAAAAGGGATTTGTTTATGTTCACGCTCCAATAATTACAACATCTGATGCTGAAGGCGCAGGAGAAATGTTCCAAGTTACAACTCTTGACCTTGCTGGACTAGCAAAGGCAAATCCAACAGAAGTTGATTATTCTAAGGACTTCTTCAACAAAATGACTCACCTAACTGTATCAGGTCAACTTGAAGCTGAAGCCTTTGCAGAAGCCTTCAAAAATATTTACACTTTTGGACCTACATTTAGAGCCGAAAATTCTAATACACAAAGACACGCTGCTGAATTTTGGATGATTGAACCGGAAATGGCCTTTGCAGACTTAAATGTAAACATGGACATTTCAGAAGAAATGTTAAAGTACATCATTTCATATGTACTTGAAAATGCACCACAAGAAATGGAATTCTTTAACAACTTCATCGACAAGGGTCTATTAGAAAGACTTCACAATGTAGTTGAAAATGAATTTGCAAGAATAACTTACACAGAAGCTATTGAAATTCTTGAAAAAGCTGACAGAGAATTTAACTATCCAGTAAGTTGGGGGATTGACCTTCAAACTGAACACGAAAGATATATAACAGAAGAAGTTTTCAAAAAACCAGTTTTTGTAACAGATTATCCAAAGGAAATAAAAGCCTTCTATATGTATGAAAATGAAGACAAAAAAACCGTTGCAGCAATGGACCTTCTAGTACCTGGAGTTGGTGAAATCATTGGAGGAAGCCAAAGGGAACACAGACTTGATGTCCTTGAAGAAAAAATGAAAAATATTGGCATGAATATGGATACTTACGACTGGTATCTTGATCTTAGAAGATATGGCTCTGTAGTCCACTCAGGTTACGGACTAGGCTTTGAAAGAGCTGTTATGTATATAACTGGAATGAAGAACATTAGAGATGTGATTCCATTCCCAAGAACTGTTGGAAATGCTGAATTTTAGGAGATAATATGAATAAATATACACCAAGTGAAATAGAAAAAAAGTGGCAAGACTTTTGGGATGAACATGAATCTTTTGTTTGTGAAAATAATTCTGACAAAGAAAAATTCTACGCCCTTGTAGAGTTCCCTTATCCATCTGGACAAGGACTTCATGTAGGACATCCAAGACCTTATACAGCTCTTGATATTATTTCTAGAATGAAGAGAATGCAAGGATACAATGTTCTATATCCAATGGGCTGGGATGCCTTTGGTCTTCCAACTGAAAATTATGCAATAAAAAATAAAATTCACCCTGCTATAGTTACAAAAAATAACATTGCTCACTTTAAGGAACAATTAAAGTCAATTGGATTTTCCTTTGACTGGTCAAGAGAAATTAACACAACTGATCCAGAATATTACAAGTGGACACAATGGATTTTCTTACAATTATATAAACATGGACTTGCCTACAAAAAAGAAATGCCAATAAACTGGTGTCCTTCCTGCAAAGTTGGACTTTCTAACGAAGAAGTTGTAGGTGGCAAATGTGAAAGATGTGGCGAAGAAGTTGTAAGAAGAGTTAAGAGCCAATGGATGTTAAAAATCACTGAATATGCAGATAGACTTATTAATGACCTTGACGATTTAGACTTCATAGAAAGAGTTGTAACACAACAAAAAAATTGGATTGGAAGAAGTGAAGGGGCAAGCATAAACTTCTCACTAAAGGATTATGATGAAAAGCTTGAAGTTTTCACTACTAGACCAGATACAATTTACGGTGCAACTTATATGGTAATTGCGCCTGAACATCCATTAATTGAAAACCACGCAGATAAAATTGAAAATTTAGATGAAATAAATGCTTATAAAAAAGAATGCGCTAAGAAAAGTGAATTCGAAAGAACTGAACTGGAAAAGAACAAAACTGGTGTAGAAATTAAGGGAATTAAGGCAATAAATCCTCTTACAAATAAAGAAATACCAATTTGGATCTCAGATTATGTTCTTATGACTTACGGAACTGGGGCAATCATGGCAGTTCCTGCTCATGACGACCGTGACTACGAATTTGCCAAGAAGTTTTCCTTAGAAATCATTCCAGTAATTGAAGGTTCAGATGTAAGTGAAAAGGCAAACACTGAAACTTCTACAGGCAAAATGATTAATTCAGGAATTTTAAATGGTCTTGAAGTTAAGGATGCCATTGCTAAGATGATTAACTATCTTGAAGAAAATAAGCTCGGCGACAGAAAGATAAATTATAAGTTAAGGGACTGGGTATTCTCAAGACAAAGATATTGGGGAGAACCAATTCCAATAGTTCACTGCGAAAAATGTGGTTATGTCGCTCTTCCAGAAGAAGAACTTCCACTTTTACTTCCAGATGTTGAAAATTATGAGCCAACAGATTCTGGTGAATCACCACTTGCTAAGATGACTGATTGGGTTAATACAACTTGTCCAAAGTGTGGTGGACCTGCAAAAAGAGAAACTGATACAATGCCACAATGGGCTGGTTCATCTTGGTACTTCTTGAGATACACTGACCCACACAATGATAAAGAGCTTGCAAGCAAAGAAGCCCTTGAATATTGGACTCCTGTAGACTGGTACAATGGTGGAATGGAACATACTACACTTCACTTATTATATTCAAGATTTTGGCACAAATTCTTGTATGACATTGGAGTAGTTCCAACTAAAGAACCTTATCAAAAGAGAACATCTCACGGCATGATTCTTGGTGGCAACAACGAAAAAATGTCTAAATCAAGAGGCAATGTTGTAAATCCAGATGACATTGTAAGAGACTATGGTGCCGATACATTAAGATGCTATGAAATGTTTATTGGTGACTTTGAAAAGCCAGTTCCATGGTCAGAAAACGGCGTTAAGGGCTGTAGAAGATTCTTAGAAAGAGTTTGGAATTTACAAAGCCTAGTTGTTGATGGCAATGAATACACAGAAGATTTAGCATCTGAAATCCACAAGACTATTAAAAAAGTCACTGAAGATTATGCAAACTTAAAGGCAAATACAGCCATTGCACAACTTATGACACTTTCAAATGAATTTAGTTCTGCTGGAAAAATCACAAAAGAAGATTTTAGAACTTTCTTAATTTTATTAAATCCAGTTGCTCCACATATAACAGAAGAATTGTGGCAAGCCTGCGACTTAGGTGGAATTCTTTCTGAACAAGTTTGGCCTAAGTACGACGAAAAAATGACTATTGACGATGAAATTGAAATCCCAGTTCAATTTAATGGCAAGGTTAGATATACAGTTAAAATTGTAAGAGATGCATCACAAGAAGAAGCCTTTGAAGTTGCAGAAAAGGATGAACTTTTTGCAAAAAACACTGAAGGAAAGAAAGTTGTAAAGAAAATTTATATTCCAAATAAGATTGTAAATATAGTTGTAAAATAAAATTGAAAAGCACTTTATAGTGCTTTTCGTTCTTTATGAGGAGTTTTTATGAATAGCATGA
This sequence comes from Peptoniphilus sp. HMSC062D09, assembly GCF_001811425.1. Lineage (NCBI taxonomy): Bacteria > Bacillati > Bacillota > Tissierellia > Tissierellales > Peptoniphilaceae > Peptoniphilus > Peptoniphilus sp. HMSC062D09. The sequence continues at coordinate 18,625 of NZ_KV804706.1, forward strand.
CTGGCTACGGCCTTTTTGAAAAGAGAAGCGAGGATTTTTATATAAAGGTAGAGATGAAATCAGTTAACAATAGATACCTTGACATAAATGTTAGGATGCCATCATCTATTATGTATGCTGAAGAATCTGTAAAATCTTTTATAAAAAGTAAGATCAAAAGAGGCAAGGTTGATGTCTTTATAAATTTTGAATACTTAGACTCTAGCGATGTTAAAATTGATGTTGACTATGAGCTTCTAAATAAGTATATTAGTATAAGTAAAGATTTACAGGAAAAGTTTGGAGTGATAGAAGATCTTTCTTTTTCTAAATTAATGGAGGATCCCAATATTTTCAAACCACAAAAGGCTGAATTTGATGGTGACTACATTAAAGATGAGCTATTAAAGGTAGTTGACCTTGCTGCCAAGGACTTTGTGGAAGCAAGAAATATTGAAGGGGAAAAAATTAAGGAAGATTTTCTAGTAAAATTAGAAGAGATAAAAAACATCACTAATTTTATTGAAAATAGAGCTCCAAGAACTCTTAAAGAAAATGAAGAGAGACTTAGAGAAAGAGTTAGTGAATACTTGGACTCTAGTGAGATAGATGAAGATAGGATTTTGACTGAAATTGCAATTATGCTAGACAAGCTTTCCATTGACGAAGAAATTACTAGATTGAAAATACATATAGATAATTTTAATGATATAATAAAGTCAGAGGGAGCCATAGGCAGAAAGTTAGATTTTCTAATCCAAGAGATGAACAGGGAATCCAACACAATTGGTTCAAAGTCAAATGATATTGAAATTACAAGCAAGGTAGTACTCCTTAAATCTGAAATTGAAAAGTTGCGTGAGCAAGCGCAAAATGTTGAATAATTAACAGGATGGTGATAATTTGGACGGCGGATTTTTATTAGTTTTATCAGGTCCTTCAGGTTCTGGAAAGGGAACTGTAAGTGAGGCTCTCATGAAAAACAACGACGATATAATTTTTTCTACTTCCGTAACTACAAGGACACCTAGACCAGGTGAAGTTAATGGCGAGAATTACTTTTTTGCCACAAGAGAAGAATTCGAAAAAATGGTAGAAAATGATGAGCTTTTGGAACATGCCTTTGTTCACACAAATTATTATGGAACACCAAAACAATTTGTCTTTGATGAAATTGAAAAAGGAGAAATTGTACTTCTTGAAATTGATGTGCAAGGAGCTTTACAAGTAAAAAAGAAATACAAAGAAGCAGTCTTCATATTTTTAATTCCTCCAACTATGGATGAACTTAAATCTCGTCTTGTTAAGAGGGATACAGAAACTGAAGATGAAATAGAAACAAGGTATAGAAATGCCTTTAGGGAACTTGACTTTGTTGGTGAATATGACTACTTTGTTATAAATGATGTAATAGATAATGCCGTTAAGGACATAGAAACTATTATAGCAGCAGAAAAACTAAGAGTTAAAAGACATAAAAATATCAAAAAGGAAGTTCAAGCAGAAGAGGAGAGAAATAAATGATTATACCATCTTTTAAAGATTTAAGTGAAGTTGCAAATTCTAGATATGAACTTGCAATCTTAGTTTCCAAGAGAGCAAGAAAATTAATTGACGGAAATCCAAAACTTATTGATACAGATAGTGAAAAGCCAGTTACAGTTGCCCTAGAAGAAATAATGGCTGGAAAGATTAAATTTGGCGAAAAGTTATCTGATTCTCAATATGAAAAGAAAATTGCAGCAGAAAAAGAAGAATTAATTGCTAAAATTAAGCAAGAAAAAATAGAAGAATTAAACACAGAGGACCTAGAAGAGGAATAAAATGTTAAAGGGTAAAAAAATTCTTCTTGGAGTTACAGGTGGAATTGCATCCTATAAATCTCCAGGGATTTGCAGTTTGCTAAGAAAATTAGGAGCAGAAGTTAAGGTTGTAATGACAAAAAATGCAACGGAATTTGTCACGCCTCTAACTTTTCAGACTATGTCAAATAACATAGTCCACGTAGAAATGTTCAATCAATTATTTAATATGGATGTGGAACATATTTCTCTTGCCAAGTGGGCTGATATAATAGTAATTGCACCAGCTAGCGCAAATTTAATTGGCAAGTTTGCAAATGGCATTGCTGACGATATGTTAACAACTGTTTTAATGGCATCTCGTTCAAAGGTAATGCTTGCGCCTGGCATGAATACTGTCATGCTAAATTCTGAAGCCAATCAAAAAAATATGCAGACTCTAAGAGATAGAGGAGTTATTATTTTAGATACTAAAGAAGATATATTGGCTTGCAACGACTATGGCAGTGGAAAAATGCTTGAGCCAAGTGAAATTGTTGACGAAATAGATAGGGCGCTAATGGAAAAGGACTTGGAAGGTAAGCATGTAGTTATAACGGCAGGTCCAACTGTGGAACCCCCTGATCCAGTTAGATTTATTTCAAACTATTCATCAGGTAAAATGGGCTATGCCTTGGCAGATAATGCAAAGAAGAGAGGAGCCAAGGTCACTCTTATTTCTGGACCAACAAAAATTGACATTCCAAAGGTTGATAACTTTGTTAGAGTTAAAACTACAAGAGACATGTTTGATGCTGTTGGAAAATATTTTGATGACTGCCATGTGCTAATTAAAGCTGCGGCACCAAGTGACTATAGACCTAAATCTTACAGCGAAGAAAAGATTAAAAAGGGCAATGACAGTCAAATGAATATAATCGAAATGGAAAAGAATCCAGACATTGCCGCTCACTACGGAAGCATGAAGAAAAATCAAATTATAGTTGGTTTTGCAGCTGAGTCCACAAATATTTATGAGTATGCAAAAGAAAAACTTGTAAAAAAGAATTTTGACATGATTGTTGTAAATAATATTAAGAAAAAGGGAGCAGGTTTTGGGGCTGACACCAATATAGTTTCCATTATCAGCAAAAACAATACTGATGATTTAGAAATTATGAGTAAGACAGAACTTGCCAAGGAAATTTTAGATAGGGTAAAAAATCTTATGAGCTAGAGAAATCTAGCTCTTTTGTAGGTGAAGAATGTTTGCAGATATTTTTATAGAAAATAATTTTCAAAAAATCGATAAACTTTATACATACATAGTAAAAGATGATCTTAAACCAGGTATGCGTGTTCTTGTGAATTTTGGCAAGTCTTACCGAGTTGGTATCGTCCTTTTTTTGCATGCAAATTATTCTGGTGAACACTTAGACAAGCTAAAGGAAATTCATTCAGTCCTTGACGATGAACCAATTATTTCAGAGGACTTAATTGAACTTGGCCTTTGGATGAAAGAAAGATATTTAATTGGTTACTCAAGGGCCTTTGCGCCAATTTTGCCGCCAGGAAATTTGCAAAAAATTAAAAAGAAAATTATTGTAGAAAAATATCCTCAGGGAAAAGAGCTTGAAGAGTTAAATTCCATTGACCTAAATAAGTATTTTGAAGACTTAAATGAAGATGAAAAGAAAATTATAAAAAAATTAAGGGCAAAGGGTTTTGTGAGATACATCTATGACTCATTAGTTCTTGTTAAGCCAAAGCTTGTAAATTTTCTAAAAGTTTCAGAAAATTTTGACCCAAAAAATTTGGAGAATTTAAGCGATAAGCAGGCTGAGGTTTTTAATTTTATCAAAGAGAAAAAAGATGTATCTCGTGTTGAAGCCATGTCTCTTCTTAAAATTTCCTATTCGCCAATAAAAACTCTAATAAAAAAAGATTTAATTTGTGAATACAAAAAAGAAGTTAAAAGAGAACCAGTGGAAAAGAATTTTGTGAGAGAGAAATTAGCTTTAAATGAAGAGCAACAAAGAGCTCTTGCCAGCATTTTAAGGACGGACAAAGTAGTTTCTCTTCTTCATGGGCTTACTGGCAGCGGCAAGACTGAAGTCTACTTAAATCTTGCATCAAAGGTCATAGAAGAGGGCGGAGAGGTTATTGTCCTCGTGCCAGAAATTGGTCTCACTCCACAAATGATTGAGAGGTTTAAAGGAAGGTTTGGCGACAGCGTTGCAATAATTCACTCTAAACTTTCTTCGGGAGAGAGATACGACGAGTACAGAAAAGTTTTAAATGGCCAAGTAAAAATTGTGGTAGGCGTAAGAAGTGCAGTTTTTGTTCCCTTTAAAAATTTAAAAATGATTATAGTAGACGAATCTCACGACTCCTCCTATGAATTTCACGACAACTTAAAGTACGACACTATTGAAGTTGCCATAAATAGAATGAAAAAGAGAGGCAAAGTTGTCCTTGGTTCGGCAACTCCTTCCATTGAATCCTATTTTTATGCCAAGAAAGATTTTTATAATCTATGTGAGTTGAAAAATAGGGCAAAAAAGGGAGCCTTTCTTCCAGATACAAAAATTATTGACATGAGAGACGAGCTAATAAGGGGAAATATTTCTATTTTTAGCAGAGACTTGAAAAATGCAATGGAAGAAAAGCTAAAAAAGAAGGAACAAATAATTTTATTTTTAAATCGTCGCGGTTTTTCAAATTTTATCTCCTGCAGGTCTTGTGGGGAAGTTATTAAGTGCCATGAATGTGACATATCAATGACTTACCACAAGGCAAAGAATAGGCTCATCTGTCACTACTGCGGAAGCACAAAGCCACTTCCAAAAACTTGCCCAAGTTGCGGCTCAAAATTCATTAAGCAATTTGGAGTTGGCACGCAAAAGGTTGAAGAGGAAGTAAAAAAATTATTTCCAGAGGCGAGAGTTCTTCGCATGGATAGGGATACAACTACAAAGAAGGATTCCTATGATAAATTTTACGAAATTGTAAAAAATAGGGAAGCCGATGTAATTATTGGGACCCAAATGGTCTCCAAGGGCTTTGACTTTGAAAATGTAACTCTAGTTGGCATTGTGGCAGCAGATATGTCCCTATATATTTCTGACTACAAGGCCAAGGAAAGGACCTTCCAACTTATAACCCAAGTCTCTGGTAGAGCTGGTAGAGCATCAAAAAAGGGTCAAGTTATTATTCAAACCTATAGTCCTGACTCTGAAATTATAAAATATTCTGCCAGTGGCGATTATGAAGATTTTTATAATTATGAAATTGAAGAGAGAAAATTATTTTTATACCCACCCTACACAAAGTTAATTGAGCTTGAATTTTCTTCCTACGATGAAAGTTTGACTGAAACCTGGGCAGAAAAATTTTTAAGGCAAATGTCCATGGACATAAAAAATTTAGATTTAATGGTGACAAAATTTATTAAGTTGCCAAAGATAAAAAATGTAAATAGAACTAAATTTTCGGTAAAGGTGAAGCCAAAAGATTTAGCTTTGTTAATATATGGTCTTAAAAGGGTAATTATTAATAGCAAGATAGAAGAAGATAATAAAGTATTTTTAAATATAGATTTTAGGTGATTAAATGGCAACAAGAAAAATTAGAGAGGATGGAGATCCAATACTCAGAAAACAATCAAAGCAGGTAACAAATTTCAACGATAGATTAAAACTTTTAATTGACGACATGTTTGAAACTATGGATGTGGCTTATGGCGTTGGCCTTGCTGCACCTCAAGTTGGAATTTTGAAGAGGCTTATTGTAGTAGATAATAGAGAGGAAGAAGAGGGCAAGAGATTTTACATGATTAACCCCGAAATTTTTGAAAAAGAGGGGGAAGAAGTGTCTATGGAAGGCTGTTTATCTGTTCCTGGAAAACAGGGAACTGTTAAGAGAGCCAAAGATATAAAAGTTAGATACAATGACTTAGAAGGCGAAGAAAAAATCATGGAAGCTGAAGACTTTTTGGCGAGAATTATTCAACACGAAGTTGATCACTTAGATGGAATTTTATACACAGACAAGGCAATTGAAATGTATGAAGCGGAGAGTGAATAGTGATGAAATTTATCTTTATGGGCACTCCAGAATTTTCCGTTCCTATTTTAGAAAGGCTCCATAAATTAGGTCAAGTTGCCCTTGTAGTTTCTCAAGAAGACAAGAGAAAGGGAAGGGGCAAAAAATTCACGAAGACTCCAGTTAAAGTTAAGGCTGAAGAACTTGGCCTCGAAGTTTATCAGCCTCATGATATAAATTCAGAGGAGTCCATAGAAAAACTTAGAGAAGTCCAGGCAGACATAATTGTTGTCGTTGCCTATGGACAAATTTTAAAGAGGGAAATTCTCGACCTTCCAAAAAAATATATTGTTAATGTTCACGCATCACTACTTCCAGAATTAAGAGGAGCTGCCCCAATTAATAGGGCAATAATGGAGGGCAAAGAAAAAACTGGCGTGAGCCTCATGAGAGTAGAAGAAGGACTTGACTCTGGCGCAGTATCTGCTGTAAAAGAAATTGACATAAAAGACATGAATGCCGGAGAGCTTGAAGATAAACTTTCTCTTATGGGCGCTGACATCTTAGAAGAATTTATAAGAGAAGTGGAAGAAGATAGAGTTAATTTTACTCCCCAAGATGAAGGCAAAAAAACTTATGCAGATAAAATTTTAAAGGATGACTTGCTCTTAAATTTCAATGAAAGGTCAAAAAACCTTGTTAATAAAATTAGGGGACTTAGCCCACATTACGGGGCAAAATTTTCCTATGAAGATAAGCTTTATAAAATTTTTGCTGCAGAAGAAATAGAAAATTCATCAGATAAAAAAGTTGGGACAATTATAAAATCTGACAAGGAACTAATTATTAAAACAGTAGATGGCGCAATTTCTGTAAATGAAATTCAAGCACCGGGAAAGCGCGCCATGGGAATTGATGATTTTCTTCGTGGAAATAAATTTGAAGAAAATTATGTCATAGGAGGGAAATAATGTATCCATATTATTACGGTTTTGATTACACTTATTTTATTTATATACTTCCGGGCCTAATTCTCGCATTTTATGCACAGGCAAAGATAAGTTCTGCCTATGAAAAGTACAAGAAAATAGGCTCTTCCACTAATTTAAGTGGGGCAGAAGTTGCAAGAGAAATTTTAGATAGAAATGGATTAAATTATGTAAAAATAAATTTAGTTAACGGAAAACTTTCAGACCATTATGACCCAAGAGATAAAACTTTAAATTTATCTCGCGATGTCTATTACAAAAATTCCATTGCATCAGTTTCTATTGCTGCTCACGAAGTAGGTCATGCAATTCAAGATTCAGTGGAATATGTGCCACTAAAAGTTAGGGCTACTCTAGTTCCACTAGCAAATTTAGGAACACAACTTTCTTTCTTTTTAATAATATTTGGATTTTTCTTTTCAGTATTTTTTATAAAACTTGGCATTGCACTATTTTTCTTTGCAGTTTTATTTCAAATTGTTACGCTCCCAGTTGAATTTAACGCCTCAAATAGAGCAAAAAAAGAACTTGCTAATGGAATTATTAGCGAAGATGATTTAAGAGGCACAAGAGAAGTTTTAAATGCAGCAGCACTTACTTATGTGGCATCAACAATAGTTGCAATTGGACAATTTTTGAGATTACTTAGCATATTTGGAAGAAGAGATTAATGAAAAACCCAAGAGAAAAAGCACTACAGATTATTAACGATGTCCTCTATAAGGGGGCATTTTTAGAAGAAAGTCTTGAAATTTTAAAAAAATCTAATATTGATGAGAGAGATTACAATTTTATAAAAGAAATCACCACAGGCGTAATTCGCAATAGAACTTACCTAGATTATGTAATAAAAATAAATTCAAGAGTAAAAATAAAAAGAATTCACAAAATTATTCTCAGTATTTTAGAGATGGCAATTTACCAAATGTATTTTTTGGACAAGGTGCCAGATTATTCAATTGTAGATGAATCAGTTAATCTTGCAAAAATTTACGGCAACAGAGGATCAATTTCCTTTACCAATGGAATTCTTAGAAGCATTTCCAAAAAGGATGCTCCACAAGTAAAGATTGAGGACAGCATTGACAATCTCTCAACTTTTTATTCTCATCCAAAATTTTATACAGAATATTTTTATAATAATTACGGTGAAGAATTTACAAAAAAACTTTTGAAGGCTAATAACGAAATGCCACTTTTTACCATTAGGGTGAATACTTTAAAGACAAGTAAAAGCGACTTGATGAATAATCTAAAAGAACTGGGTTTTGAAATAGAGGAGACAGTTTATGACAATGCCCTAAATATTTTAAATCCCAAGGGAATAATTGACACGAAATATTTTGATGAGGGACATTTTTATATCCAAGACCTGGGCTCAATTTTAGTGGCAAGCTTTTTAAATCCAAGGGAAAATAGCAGCCTATTAGATTTATGCGCAGCACCAGGCGGCAAGACCACTCATCTCGCAGAACTTATGAATAACACTGGTGAAATTATTGCCTGCGACAAATCTCAGGGCAAGATAAAGCTAATCCAAGAAAATGCAAAGAGACTTGGTGTAAAAAATATTGAGACAAGGGTAAATGACGCCAGAGTTTTAAATAAAGAATTTATAGATAAGTTTGACTATGTCTTAGTTGACGCCCCTTGTTCAGGAACCGGTCTTTACAGAAAAAAGCCTGACATAAAATGGAACAAGGACTTAGAAGATATAAAGTCACTTGCTGAAATTCAACTTGAAATATTAGATAAGGCAAAGGATTATGTAAAAGATGGGGGAGAACTTTTATATTCAACTTGCTCTCTTTCAAAAATTGAAAACGAAGATGTAGTAAATAAATTTTTAGAAAATAACAAAAATTTCAAAATAAAAAAATTAAGAGATAGAGAAGTTTTAAAACTATTCCCATCGACAGATGGAAGTGATGGATTTTCTATTAGTCTTATGGAAAAAAATTGACTGTGAGCCTTCGCAGTCTTTTTATTTGATTAAATTTTCAAATCTATTTCTATTTGTCCATATCTAATGGTATAATGTTTAGATGAATAGGTGGTTTAATGGAATTAAATTCTATGTATGAAGATGAGCTGCGTGAATTTTTTGTAAGTAAGGGTGAGAAAGCTTTTAGAGGCTCTCAACTTTTTACATTTTTTCACGACAAGAAGAGATATGATATAGAAAATTCAAATCTATCAGAAAAGGCAATCTCCATAATTAAAGATGAAGAAATAAATAAAGTAGAAATTTTTAAAACTTTCGATTCAAAATTAGATGAAACAAAAAAATTTCTATTTAAGTTAAAGGACGAAAACTTAATAGAGGGCGTCCTCATGGACTACAAGCATGGCTATTCTCAGTGCATCTCAACACAAGTAGGATGTCGAATGGGCTGCGATTTTTGTGCGTCAACAAAGTCTGGTCTCGTGAGAAACTTAAGTGCAGCAGAAATGTTGGGTCAGGTCTATGAAATAGAGAAGGCTTTAAATATTAAGGTTTCAAATTTTATTTTAATGGGAAGTGGCGAGCCCCTAGATAATTTTTCTGAAGTTATTAGATTTATAAAGTTACTCCATGATGAAAAGGGTCACAATACAAGCTATAGGAATATTACAATTTCTACTTGTGGCTTGGCAGATAAGATTTATGAACTTGCTGATATAGACATTCCAATTAATCTGGCTGTAAGTTTACACCAAACTAATGACATGGATAGGTCGGCACTCATGCCAATTAATAAAAGGTTTAATTTAGCTGACTTAAAGAGAGCCTTGGAATATTATGGTGACAAGACAAATAATAGAATTACCTTTGAATACACTTTAATTAAAAATCAAAATGATGGCAAAAAAAATATTGAAGAGCTTTATAATTTTGCAAAAAATATGAAATGTCATATTAATTTAATACCCTTAAATCCAATTGATGAATTTGATGAAAAAAGACCTTCCAAATCTGAAATCATTGAATTTAAAGATAAACTTGAGAAAAAAGGATTTAATGTAACTATAAGAAGAGAACTTGGAAGGGACATCAGCGCCTCATGTGGACAACTAAGGCGCAAAGTTGAGGTGAAATAAATGAAAGTAGTATCAGCAACTAATGTAGGCAACTACAGAAAAAATAATGAAGACTGTTATTTTGTAAATGAGTCAAAAAATTTATATATATTAGCTGATGGAATGGGTGGACATCTTGCCGGCGAAAGGGCATCAAAGATGGCAACAGAAATTATTGCATCGGATTTTGAAAAGGCAAGGGAAGTTAAGACTATTGAAGATGCAATTGAAATCTTGTCTTCTTCTATTAGAGATGCCAACCGCGAAATCTTCAAAAGCTCTGAAGAAAACGAAGATTATAGGGGCATGGGCACCACAGTTTCTGCTGGTATAATTTTAGGAAGTGTTTTAATTTATTCCAATGTCGGCGATTCGAGAATTTACAAGATAAATAAAGATATGGAGCAAATCACAAGAGATGATTCCTTTGTAAACTACTTGATGGAGATTGGAGAAATTACTGAAGAAGAGGCAAAGGTTCATCCAAAGAAAAATGTGCTAACAAAAGCAATGGGAACTACAGCTGACTTAGATGTCTCAGTAAACACTTTAAAGATTGAAGATAATGACATATTTTTATTTTGTTCAGACGGACTTACTAATATGATTCCTGATGAAGAAATTTTCAAAATTATAAAAGAAAATACTCCTGAAGTTGCCAAAGACAAACTTTTGGATCTCGCCCTTAAAAATGGCGGCATGGATAATATTACATTTATTTTAGTATTTAATAAGTAGGTGGGCAATGATAAATAAAATTTTAGCAAATAGATATGAAATATTAGAAAAAATTGGCACAGGCGGCATGGGCAATGTTTTTAAGGCTCATGATAGAAAGCTTGATAGAATTGTTGCCATTAAGGTTTTAAAATTAGAATACAACGAAGATAATAATTTTATTAGAAAATTTAAGAGAGAGTCCCTTGCAGCTGCAAGCATTTCTCATCCAAACATTGTAAGTATTTATGATGTTGGAACAGAAAAAGTGGAAGACAAAGAAGTCCACTACATTGTAATGGAATACATCGATGGAAAGACTCTTAAAGATTTAATAAATGATGAGGGCAGACTTTCTGAAAAGAGAGCTTTAAACTACTGCATTCAAATTGCAGAGGCTTTAAAGGTTGCTCACTCAAAGCATATTGTTCACAGAGACATTAAATCTCAAAATATAATGGTTACTCGTGACGACAGAATTAAGGTTACAGATTTTGGAATTGCAAGAGTTGCTGACAACACAACTGTCACTGCAACTAATGCTGTCATGGGTTCAGTCCACTATTTTTCACCAGAGCAAGCTAGAGGTGCCAAAGTAGACAATAGGTCTGACATTTATTCTCTAGGTATCGTGCTTTTTGAAATGCTAACTGGCAGACTTCCTTTTGATGCAGACAATCCTGTTTCTGTTGCCCTTATGCAAGTTCAGTCACAAATGCCAAAGCCATCTGATTTTATCAAGAGCATAGATCCTTCAGTTGACGCCTTGGTTTTAAAGATGACTGAAAAGGATCCAGATGACAGATACAGAGATGTATTTGATTTGATTAAGGACATAAAGGACTACACAATTGGAGCAAAAACTTTTTCTGTCAAAAGAGACTATGAAGAAGACGACAGAACTGTTGTCACTCCAAATTTTAATAGAAGACCTAATAGAAATCATTCCAACAACATGGATATGGACACAAGAAAACCTAAGAAGGTTGTAAAGAAGAAAAAATCTGCAGCTCCTGCCATACTGGGAATTTTTTCTGCTATAGTTATAATTGCCCTACTTATTTATGTAGTGCCAAAGGCTATCAAGGGAATGAAAAATGGCGATGTAGTAGAAAAAATTGCCGTTGAAAATTATATAGGCAAGACTAGAGAGGAAGCAAAAGAATTAATAGAAGCCCAAGGCCTGGTCCTTGATGTAAATACAGTGGAAAATGAAGATGAACCTGACGGTCTTGTACTTGGTCAAAATCCTGAAGAAGGCACTTCAGTAGACAAGGGATCAACTATTACTCTTGAGATAAATGAGCTTCCTGATTCTGTCCCAGTTCCACCATTAAAGGGACTAACTACAGAGGAAGCACAAAAAACTCTTGAAGATAATTCTCTAAAACTTGGAACTGTGGAAGAAGAGTTTAACGAAGATGTTGAAGAAGGAAAAGTAATTTATTCAAATCCTGATGGCGGCTATTCTGTTAAGAGAGGTACAGCTGTTAAGGTTATAGTATCTAAGGGCGTTGACAAAACTCCAGTTGTTTTAAGCGACTACAAGGGCATGGATCAGGATATAGTTGTAAATCAATTAAAGAGCCTTGGCTTTACAGTTGTAATTGAAAATGGATTTAGCAACAAAGTTGGCGAAGGTCAAGTTTATGACATGGATCCAAAGCCAAATCAAAGCGTAGATAAGGGTTCAACTGTAACTCTATTTATTTCAAAAGGAGCAAAAATTAACGAAGAGGAAGAAACCGAAGACAATGAAGAAAATCAAAATGAAGATAATTACAATAAAGTAAATCATGTCAAGGTTAAGGTTCCTGATGATGGCACTACTCACAATGTTTCTGCTGAAAGAGTAAGAGACGGAAACGGAAATAAAATTAGTGCAACTTCAGTTTGGAATTACAATATAGAAGGCGGAGAAGTCAGCAATGTCGAATTAATTGGTCCTGGCGAATACAATATTTATGTTGATGGCAATCTTGTAAAGACTGAGAAGATAAAATAATGATAGGAAAAATTATTAAACTGACAGGTGGCTTTTACTATATAAAGTCTGGAGACGAAGTTTTTGAAACAAGAGCTAGAGGAAACTTTAGACACAGCAAAGTTGAGCCTATTGTTGGTGATGATGTAGAATTTAAATACGAAGAAAAAACTCTGGGATATATTGAAAAAGTATATCCCAGAAAAAATATGCTCACAAGACCAAGGGTGAGCAATGTTGACTTAGCTCTCATTGTTATACCGGTTTTGAATCCCAAATATAATCTTGTCATTATAGATAAGACAATTATTCAGGCTGAGCATGAGGGCATTGACCTTGCCATAGTCATAAACAAGTCAGACCTTGACGAAGAAAGTGCAGAAGAGCTTGCAAGGATTTATAAAAATTCTGGCTTTGAAACCTTTGTGATTTCAGACAAGGATGACAATATAGAGTCTCTCAGAGCTTATCTTCATGGAAAGACTGTTGCCCTTTGCGGCGTATCTGGGGCAGGAAAATCTACTATCACATCAAGAATTTTAAATAAAGAAGTGGAAGTGGGCAAGGTTTCTGAAAAGACTAAGCGCGGTAAACACACCACTAGACACACAGAAATACTCTATAATGAGGATATTTATATTTTTGATACTCCAGGCTTCTCTTCACTTACTTTAAAGATAGAGGAAGAAGATTTAAAAAATTATTTCCGAGAATTTAAAAATTTTAATAATTGCAAATTTAACAATTGCAATCACATAAAGGAGCCCAAGTGCGCTGTAAAGGATGCAGTGGATAGGGGCCAAATAGAAAAGTCAAGATATGAAAATTATTTGTACATTTTCAATGAATTAAAAGAAAAAGGAGAATACTAATGATTTCACCTTCATTACTTTCAGCAGATTTCACAAATTTAGAAAAAGAATTTAAAATTATGAATGAAGAAAAAGTGGACTTTATTCACTTGGACATTATGGATGGAAATTATGTGCCAAATATTTCCTATGGTCCAGGAGTGGTAAAAAGGCTTAGACCTCTTACTGAGATTCCCTTTGACACTCACCTCATGATTGAAAGACCAGAAAATTTTATTGAAGAATTTGTAAAGGCTGGCTCAGATATAATTACAATTCATCCAAGTACAACAAAGCATCTTGATAGAACTCTTTCTCTTATTAAATCTTATGGCAAAAAGGCAGGCCTTGCCCTAAACCCTGGAGATGGTCTTGACCTTCTTGACTACAATATAGAAAATATTGACTTAGTTTTAATTATGAGCGTCAATCCTGGCTTTGGAGGACAAAAATTTATTCCATCTGCACTTAGAAAAATTAGAGAGGTAAAAAAATTAATTAAAGATAGAAATTTGAATACACTAATAGAAGTTGACGGTGGCGTAAAGCTTGACAATGCAAGAGAAGTCCTTGAAGCTGGTGCAGATATTTTAGTTGCAGGTTCAGCAATATTTGAAAAAGATAAGACGAGAGAAAATATTAAAGCCTTTAAGGAATTATTATGAAAAAAGCACTTTTAATTTCTGGCGGGAGACAAGTTTCCAAGGAATTATTAGAAAAATATGGAGACAGATTTATCTTAGTAGCCGATGGAGGCGCAAGGCTTTTAAAAAAGTATGACCTTGTGGCAGATCTTCTTCTTGGAGACTTAGATTCCATTGGTAATGAAACTCTTTCCTATGTAAAGGACAAGGACATTAAAATAAAAAAATTTCCTGCAAAAAAAGATTTAACTGACACTGCCCTTTGCATTGACTATCTCTTAGAAGAGGGCTACAAGGACCTTGTAATACTTGGAGCCTTGGGCACAAGACTTGACCACGAGCTTGCCAATCTTTACAATCTAAAAATGCTTTACAAGTTGGGAGTTAAGGCAAAAATCGTTGACGAATACAATGAAGTAATTTATGTAGAAGAGGGCGAATATGAATTTGAAAGGTCTGACAAAAAATATTTT